>NZ_BCBD01000007.1:0-61485 GCF_001320345.1 Pseudomonas sp. NBRC 111127
ACCGCGCAGGCCTGCTCAGTGCCGCCATTGCGGTCGTGATCCTGCCCTGGCACCTCTACAACAGCCCCTCAGTGATCGTGTACTTCCTCGGTGGCCTGGGCGCCCTGCTCGGCCCGCTGTACGGCATCATCGTCACCGACTACTACCTGGTACGCCGCAGCCGGGTGAACCTGCCGCAGCTCTACAGCGAAAGCAGGCAGGCGGCCTACCACTACAGCGGCGGCGTCAACCTGCGTGCCGTTGCGGCATTCGTGCCGGCGGCACTGATCGCCATCGTGCTGGCGCTGGTCCCAGCCTTCGACACCTTGTCGCAGTTCTCCTGGTTCTTCGGCGCCGGCCTGGGTGGGCTGATCCACTACGCCCTCGCCAACCGCAACGCCAGCTACCTCGCGGTGGACGGCGAGAGCATTGCGGTGGATAGCGCGCATCACTGATCGGGGCACCATCAGCCGACTGATGAGGGCCAGTGATGCTGGCCCTTAGCCCGTACGGATGCACGCGTGTAAAGAGGTCTGTACCTCCACTGCGCGCCCCTGGCATCTTCCTGGCGCACATGCCCCGCGACCCGCCTGGCCCGCAGGGCCACCCACGTAACCGCGCCAGACGACACCACCCTACTCCCGGGCTTTGGTTGCCCGCTGCCGGCCGGCCATTTGCAGGCAACTATTTTTTTGTCCCCGTGCATCCAATAGACCCCGTGGTGGGTATTGCTGATGGGTGGACCATGACCGCCCAGCCAAATGACCTGTCAGGAGCATTACCATGAGCCATACATACTCCGCTTGCCTGCTCGCCTGCAGCCTTGCCCTGGCGCTGCAGACCGCCCACGCGCGAACCGCCGTGCCCACAGCAGTCCAGGTGCCCGAGGGGCATCGCGTTATGCTGGAGACCGTCGGGGTCGGCGAGATCACCTATGAGTGCCGCGACAAAGCCGATGCGGCCGGCCAGACCGAATGGACCTTCGTTGGGCCCAAGGCCGTGCTCAATGACCGTAGCGGCAAACAAGTGGGCGACTACTTTGGTCCTCCCGCCACCTGGCAAGCGAAGGATGGCTCGAAAGTCACCGGCAACCAGTTGGCGCTGGCCCCGGCAGACAAAGGCGCCATTCCTTATCAACTGGTCAAGGCCAACCCGGCCGAAGGTAAAGGCGCCATGCAAGGGGTCAGCTACATCCAGCGTCTGGCCACCCGCGGCGGCGTGGCCCCTACCAGCGACTGCACGGCCCAGAACAAGGGGGCCAGGCAGGTCGTCCAGTACCAGGCCGACTATGTGTTCTGGACAGCCAGGTAACGCGCGCCGGCGCCAACATCCAGCAGCGGATGATCTAAGCTCGATGGCAAGCCCCCGGCTGGATGGCCGGGGTACCTCGCCAGACACAAGGAAGCCGTACACCTTGAATTCGCCTGTCACCCCATTCGACTTCCACCACTGCCTGGAGGCCTGCGCACAGGGTGACCGGCGAGCCCTGCAAGCGCTGTACGATCACGAAGGGCCACGCCTGCTGGGCGTAGCCCGGCGTATCGCGCGTGACAACGCCACGGCCGAAGACATCGTCCACGATGCGTTCATTCGCATCTGGGCTGGCGCTGCCAGCTACGACCCCGCGCGCGGCTCGGCCCGCGGCTGGATCTACAGCATCACACGCCATCTGGCATTGAATTCGATACGCGATACTCGGCGTGAAACTGTGTTGGACGATGCCGACATGGCTGCCGTGCCCACCTTGCCGGGCAGGCTGGATGACCTGGCCCTGTGGTCAGGCTCGGCAAAGATTTACCGTTGCCTGGAACAATTGCAGCCCGGCCCGCAGCACTGCATCCTGCATGCTTATGTGGACGGCTGCAGCCACGCCGAAATCGCCACTCTGCTGGGCGCCCCCCTTGGCACCGTCAAGGCTTGGATCAAGCGCAGCCTGAAAGCACTGCGGGAGTGCCTGGAATGAAGCCGGAGACTGACGAAGCGCTGGACACCCTCGCCGGCGAGTTCGTATTGGGCACCTTGCCGCCGGAGCAACACACGGCAGTGGCTGAGCGCCTGCGTACCGACTCAGCCCTACGCGCCGCAGTGGACGCCTGGGAGTCGCGCCTGCTGGAACTGGCCGCGCTGGCCGCGCCGCAGCCACCGAGCCTGCGCCTGTGGGGCCGTATTCAGCGCAGCCTGAACGAGCTGGCGCACCCGGCCAGCGAGCGGCGAGCCAAGTGGTGGCAACGCCTGGGCCTGTGGCAAGCAACCACGGCCGCCGGGTTGGCGGCCAGTGTAGTGCTGGCGTTCACCTTGCTGACAACGCCCCCACCCGCGACGCAATTCGTGGTGGTGCTGGTGGCACCGAGCAGCCAGGCCCCGGGTTGGGTGGTGCAGACCAGCGACAGCCGCACCATCGAGCTTCTCCCGCTCGGTAAGGATGCGCTCCCTGAAGGCATGGCCTTGCAGTTCTGGACCAAGGGTCCGCAGTGGGGGGCGCCAGTATCCCTGGGCCTGGTCAAACCCGGCGAACCCTACCGGGTCCCCCTGCAGAGCCTGCCACCGCTGGAAGCCGACCAGTTGTTCGAGCTGACACTGGAGAAAGCCGGCGGCTCGCCTACCGGCCTGCCAACGGGGCCGGTCAAGTTCATAGGCCGGGCGGTGAAAGTGATTTGACCCCTTTGCCTGCCGGCCGGCGAGAGACAGAAACGGTACGCCACAGAAAGTCTGGGAATCATGGGCCGTAGCGAGTTAAATGGTGGCCCTTGCTCGATTGCCGTAGCCGGCGGAGCTGGCCGGCCCGGGCCAGTGCAAGTGATCTCCCCAATCAACCGCAGTCTCATGAAAAGGAAGTCGCGCAAATGGAAGTACGTTGCACCTCACTGGAAGAAGTCCGCCAAGGGATCGATGCAATTGACCGCAGCCTGGTTTCGCTTCTCGCCCAACGTGGCCGACTCGTGACGCAAGCGGCCGCCTTCAAGAAGACGACCGATGACGTGCGTGCGCCTGCGCGGGTCGAGCAGGTGATAACGAAGGTTCGCGAAATGGCGGAGCAAACCGGCGCTTCAGCCGAGGTGGTGGAGCAGGTTTACCGGGCGATGATCGCGGCCTTCATCAATGAAGAACTGACCACACACGCTAAGCTGGCCCCTTCGGGGGATTGAAGAGGCATGCAAGGCGGCCGATTATCAGTCACCGGTTCGAGGCCAGAGCACGGCCTGCGCCACGATCACATCGCTGCCATTGAAGGTGACGGCAGGTGCGCCATGTAACTGGTACCCCATTTCCAAGGCCTCGCTGACCCGCCGGCAGAAGGCGGCGTTGTCGGGGCCGGTCAGCACTCGGTAGATGGGCAGATCATTGGGGGGTTGGCTCATCACTTTCTTCCTTGGTTCACGCGGGGCGCGTTGTGGCTGTTGATCCTGCTGGTGAGTCGGTAACCGTTGCATCGATCATGGGTGCTCTACTGTATGCGGGCCAACAGGGCTTGGCTACCGGTGGATCGCGCCAGCGTTTCAGCCTTCCTGGTCGAGGCGCGTTACCGGCCCCCCCGATAGCCCTCGCCTCTTTCAACTCGGCGTACCGTCGCTTCGCCCAGGCCATCGCGACGTGTTTCCAGGCGAACACCCGGCTCTCTTGGTAGACTGTCGCCTTGTCGCGATCAGTGCGGGACTGGACGGGGTAGCGGGTGCTGCCATCGACCCTTTTCCACGATTGGTACATGTCGTATGTCGGTTGGTACTTTGTACCAAACGCCTAGGTAAAAACGCCTCGAACCCCCGAAACCGGTACAGAACACGTTGAACGAAATGACTGCCACATCAGGCTCCCAGCCACAAACCACGCGCCCTGAGCCGTCACGCCGCTTCAGCGTTGCCCCCATGATGGATTGGACAGACCGCCATTGCCGCTTCTTCCTGCGCCTGCTGTCCAAGCAAACCTTGCTCTACACCGAAATGGTCACCACCGGCGCCCTGCTGCACAACGACGCCGACCGTTTCCTGCGCCATGACGTTTCCGAGCATCCGCTGGCCCTGCAGCTGGGCGGCAGCGTGCCTGCCGACCTGGCGGCCTGTGCCCGCCTTGCCGAGCAAGCCGGCTACGACGAGGTCAACCTCAATGTCGGCTGCCCGAGCGACCGGGTGCAGAACAACATGATCGGTGCCTGCCTGATGGCCCACCCGGCGCTGGTGGCCGATTGCGTGAAGGCCATGCGCGATGCGGTAGCCACCCCGGTGACGGTCAAGCACCGCATCGGCATCAATGGGCGCGACAGCTACGCCGAGCTGTGCGACTTCGTTGGCCAAGTACGCGAGGCGGGCTGCCGCAGCTTTACCGTGCATGCGCGCATCGCGATTCTGGAAGGGCTTTCGCCGAAGGAAAACCGCGAGATTCCACCGCTGCGCTACGACGTGGCAGCACAACTGAAGGCCGACTTCCCGGACCTGGAGATTGTGCTCAACGGCGGAATCAAAACCCTCGGCGAGTGCCAGGCGCACCTGCAAACCTTCGACGGGGTGATGCTGGGGCGTGAGGCCTATCACAACCCGTACCTGCTGGCGGAGGTTGATCAGCAACTGTTCGGCAGCGAAGCTGCCGTGATCAGCCGCAGCGAGGCGTTGGCGCAGCTACGGCCGTACATCGTGGCGCACATGGAAAGTGGGGGCGCGATGCACCATGTTACCCGGCACATTCTGGGGCTGGCCCAGGGGTTCAAGGGCGCCCGGCGCTTCCGTCAGCTGCTGTCGGCGGATATTCACAAGGCGGCGCAGCCGCTGGCCGTGTTCGACCAGGCAGTGGAGTTGCTTCAGGGGCGCTGATGCGCTGTGTAGCGACAGCGGGTGCAGATGACGCCAGCACGCGCGGTGGTGTGCGGAACCTCGGGGTGGCGCCGGACTCGAATATCATCTTCACACCACCCTTCGTGGCAGGCCCGCGCCTACCGGCCCTTGAGCGGCCGTCGGGGCTCGGGTAATGTCGAGTCATTGCACAGGACAGAGCACGCCCATGACCTCCAAGCTGGAACAACTCAAGCAGTTCACCACCGTGGTCGCCGATACCGGAGACCTGGACGCCATCACCCGCCTGAAACCGGTCGATGCCACCACCAACCCGTCGCTGCTGCTCAAAGCCGCTGCCATCACGGGTTACGCGGACCTGCTCAAGCAGGTCAAGGCAGATGCCAAGGGCAATGTCGACCTGGCCTGCGACAAGTTTGCCGTGGCCGTGGGCTCGGGCATCCTCAAGGTCATTCCCGGGCGCATCTCCACCGAAGTGGATGCCCGCCTGTCATTCGACGAACCGGCCCTGCTGGCCAAGGCCCGGGCGCTGATCGACCTGTATGAAAAAGCCGGCGTCGGCCGTGACCGCGTGCTGATCAAGCTGGCCTCGACCTGGGAAGGCATTCGCGCTGCCGAGAAGCTGGAAAAGGAAGGTATCCAGACCAACCTTACCCTGCTGTTCTCGTTCGCCCAGGCCCAGGCCTGTGCGGATGCCGGGGTATTCCTTATTTCGCCGTTCGTGGGCCGGATCTACGACTGGTACAAGAAAAGCACCGGTCAGGACTACGTGGGCGCCGAAGACCCGGGTGTGCAATCGGTCACGCGCATCTACAACTACTACAAGGCCAATGGCTACGACACCGTCGTCATGGGTGCCAGCTTCCGCAACATCGGCCAGATCGAACAACTGGCGGGCTGCGATCGCCTGACCATCAGCCCTGACCTGCTCGACCAGTTGAGCAGCGACCAGGGTGAGTTGCCGCGCATGCTCAAGCCCGGCAATGCTGGCGAAGCCAAGCAGGTGCTGAACGAAAGCCAGTTCCGTTGGGCAATGAACGAAGATGCCATGGCCACCGAGAAGCTGGCCGAAGGCATCCGCCAGTTTGCCCGGGACCAGGAAAAGCTGGAAAAATTGATGGCTGAAAACGCCTGAGTAGTTTCAGTCTTGCCAGGCGGGCGTAAAGTGCCAAGCACCTTGCGCCCCATGCCCTTCCCGAGCTGTTGATGACCGCCCCTACACTGCTGCCCCTCGTACTCGCCGGCCCGGTCCTGCGGCGCCTGGAACCCCAGCGCCTGGCTATCTGGCTGGTCGCCACCGAACCGCTGCACGCGCAATTCGTCTGCACCGCCAGCGAGGCCCAGGTCGACTGCCAGGTGGTAGCCGTAGGCAAGCAGGCCTTCATTCACTTGCTGGACATCCATTTCAGCGGCCCGCTGCCCTGCAACCAGCTGCTGGACTATGACCTGCTGATCGATGGCAGGGGCATCGCCGATTGGGCACCTCACCTGCTCTACCCCGGCAACCAGCGCCCCAACCTGGTGTTGCGCGAGCGCCTCGACCACCTGTTGCATGGCTCCTGCCGCAAACCGCACCACCCTGCGGCCGACGGCCTGCTGTGCGCCGACCGCCTGCTGCAGGCTTGCACAACCCCGCAAGACCGCCCCGCCGTGCTGCTGATGACCGGCGACCAGGTGTATGCCGACGACGTGGCCGGGCCGATGCTGCGTGCCATCCACAGCCTGATCGCGCGCCTGGGCCTGTTCGACGAGCAACTTGAAGGTGCGGTGGTCACCGACAGCCAGGCGCTGTACCAGCACCCGGCCAGTTACTATCACCGCGCAGACCTGTTGCCGGCACAGAAGCTCAACGAAACCCTGCGCGAGCGGTTCTTCGGTGGCAAGCGCAAACCGATCTTCTCTTCCAGCAACGCTGACAACCACCTGGTGACCTTCGCCGAAGTCATGGCCATGTACCTGCTGGTGTGGTCACCCGTGCCGTGGCAGCTGGTCGACCTGGCCATGCCAGCCGGGCTCAGCGACCAGCACCAGGCCCGTTACCAGCACGAGCTGCCGCTGGTCCGCGGGTTTGCCGACAACCTTGGCCAAGTGGCCAGGGCCATGGCCCACCTGCCCTGCCTGATGATCTTCGACGACCACGACATCACCGACGACTGGAACCTGTCGGCACAATGGGAGCAGACCGCCTACGGCCACCCGTTTTCACGGCGGATCATCGGCAATGCCCTGCTCGGCTACCTGTTGTGCCAGGCCTGGGGCAATGCCCCGGACACCTGCAAGCCGCTGCTCGGCCAGTGCCAGGCACTGACCGGCAACAACCAGGATGCAGTGATCGGTGAGCTGCTGCGCTTTCAGGGCTGGCAGTTCAGCCTGCCTACCGAGCCGCCCTTGCTGGTGCTGGACACCCGTACCCGCCGCTGGCGTAGCGAAAGCAACCTGGCCAGGCCATCCGGCCTGCTGGACTGGGAAGCGTTGAGTGAACTGCAGCAGGCGCTGCTCGATCACCCATCGGCAGTCATCGTTTCACCGGCGCCGATTTTCGGCGTGAAACTGATCGAGACGGTGCAGAAGGTCTTCAGCTGGCTGGGCTACCCCTTGCTGGTCGACGCCGAAAACTGGATGGCCCACCGCGGGGCGGCACAGGTCATCCTCAACATATTCCGCCACTCGCGCACACCCGGGCACTACGTGGTGCTGTCGGGCGATGTGCACTATTCATTCGTCTACGAAGTGCTGATTCGCCACCGCCAACGCAGCCCCCACTTGTGGCAAGTGACCAGCAGCGGCATCAAGAACGAGTTCCCCCGGCGCCTGCTGGACGTGCTGGACCGCCTCAACCGCTGGCTGTACTCGCCGCGCTCGCCGCTTAACTGGTTTACCAAACGCCGGGAAATGGAGGTCGTGCCACGCACGCCCAGCCACAGCAAGGCCGGGGAACGGCTGTGGAACGGCGCGGGGCTGGGTCAGGTGTTTTTTGATCGGCAGGGGCGGCCGGTACGCGTGTATCAGCTGGATGCGGGTGGCGCGCAGGCAACCGAGTTTATCGGGGGCCCGTAGCCAGGCAGCGTGGCCAGCGCGTGGGCCAGGCTCTTGCGAAGTGGCGCCGCTACAATCGCGCACGCCCCTCAAGGCACAGTGCCTAGCTGCGCTCCAGCGCATTCACCAGGTCATGGAACGCTTCGCGGTTGGAGTCATTCAGGCCCATGAGGATCTTGTGCGCCTCCAGCACCTTGGAACGCACCACGTCTTCGTTCTGGTCCTGCGACGGAAGGTCGGTCAGGCACTCGGGGCAGGGAATTGGCCGATCGACGATATTGAACACCTGATCGAAGCCCATCGATTGCAGCAGCCGGGAGATGTCCGGATTGGTGGTCACCACCGTCGGCAGCAGGCCTACCTTCTGGCGCGACAGGATCGACAGCTTGGCCAGCAGGCCCAAGGTGGTGCTGTCGATGCTCTCGGTTTCGGTCAGGTCGATGACAATGGCCGAGAAGTTCAGCGCCGTGAAAATCTTCTCGATCGTTGCATCCAGCGCCGAACACAAGGTCAGGCGCACTTCACCGACAAATTTCAGTACAAAGGTACCGCTCTGCTCGGCGAACTGGATTCTACCGGTACTCATTGAAGGTTCCTGCTTAACACCAATAGGGCGATATCATCCGGCATCTCCCCAAGCGTAGCCAATCCAAAACGTTGACGCAGCCCATCCAGGCTACCACCTGCTGCCTTGACGATCTCCGGCAAGGCGGCTTCTTTATCTTTGAGCGTATCACCCGGCAAAAGGTCCAGAATGCCATCGGACATGAGGCTGATGCTGAATTGTGGCGGCAGCTCCACGACCAGGTCCTGGTAAGTGGCCTCGTCAAACAGCCCCACCGGCAGGCCACGGCCTTCCAGGTAGCGGGCGTTGCCTGGGGTGTACAGCACCGGCAGCGGCAAGTGGCCGCCAACGGCGTAGGTCAGCAGGCCCGAATCCTCGTCTATCACGCCACCTACCATGGTCACGTGCTTGCCCAGCTTGCTGTTGATCAGGCCGCGGTTGATGTGGCTGAGCACTTCCGATGGCTTGAACTCACGCATCTTGTTGCGCTTGAGTTCGAACATGAGGCGTGTGGTCATGAATTTCAACAGCACGGTGACAAAGGCCGACGACGCGCCATGCCCTGAAACATCGGCAAGGTAAAAGGCGATACGCCGGTCATCGACGCGGAAGTAGTCGACGAAATCACCCGACAGGTACAGCGACGGGATGATCTGATGCTCGAAGGCGAACTCGCCGGCACCCCACGGGCTTTCCGGCAGCATGTTCATCTGCACCTGGCGGCCGGCGGTCTGGTCTTCCTGCAGCAGGTGCAGGCTGGCCTCCAGTTCGCGGTTGGCGGCTTCGAGCTTGTCGCGGTAGCGCTGGTTTTCCAGCACCAGGCGCGAGCGGTCGAGGGCGCGGCGCACCGAGTGCTCCAGTACGGCCAGGTCTTCCAGCGGCTTGATCAGATAGTCGGCAGCCCCCAGGCGCAGCGCCTCTACCGCATCACTCATGACGCCGGCACCGGACACCACGATCACCGGCACCTGCGGCGCACGCTCGCTGACCTGGCGGATCAGTTCGAGCCCGCCCATCTGCGGCATGCGCAGGTCGCAGATCACGAGGTCGGGCTGGTGCTCTTCGAAGACCTGAAGCCCCTGCTGGCCATTACCGGCCTGGAGCACGCTGAAACCACTGTCTTCAAGATACGCGGCGAGGCTCGCACGGACCACGTCGTCGTCATCGATGATCAGCAGCGTTGCACTGGTATTCTGCATGTGGGCGAACGGCGCCGATTTAGGTTGGTGCAGCGGTGTCGGCAAGGCAGACGGCCAGCTACGGGAATTCTTTGTGGTCATACTCTACTTGAGTTGTAGGACAAGAACACCTGCCCAGCAACTGTCGGCAACTGTGAGAGCAACCTTGTAAGGCGCAGACGGTACTCCCATCCGCCAGGGGTTTCAAGCATGCGTGGGTCGACCTCATCGCTCTTTACAGGGCAAATCGCCGGGAGTTATAAGAAAGTCGACCAGCGCAACCCGATGGGAAGGATGCAGCATGCCCCACACGCCCTCCAGCCACAGCGAGAAACGCGATTTCATCCGCATGCGCATCGACGCCGAAGTCAGTTTGTTGCACGAAGGCCAGGTCATCGCCGCGCGCTGCCTGGACCTGTCCAGCGGCGGCATGCAGGTGCAGGCGCCAGAGCATTTTCAGGTAGGTCAGCAGCTCGAAGTGCGGATCGACTCCGACCACCCGGCCTTGAAGGGGCTGCACGCCAGCACCGAGGTGGTGTGGATCGCTGACCAGCCAGACGGCCAGCAGAAGTTCGGCCTGAAGATTCTGGCAATGCATTGAAGCGGCACCCGAAGCCAGCAGGGGCGGCCTAGCGCGGGCGCCCCTGCACAGCGTGAACGGTCAGAAGTCGTCTTCGACTTCGCCATCCTTGACCTTGAACTCGCGGTTCTGCAAGTAGGCATTACGAATGAAGATGTACTTGTCGCCTTGCATCAGCTTCTCGGCCGACAACAGGCTGGCGCGGGTGTCGATCACGTCCAGGGCGAAGATCGAGTTGCGGGTCGGCACGTGGTCTATGTAACGGTAAGGCTTGGTATAGGTGTCCGGGTACCTGGCCACGCCATCGCGCACGGTGCTCGGGCCCAGCAGCGGGATGACCACGTACGGGCCACTCGGCACGCCCCAGTAGCCCAGGGTTTGGCCGAAGTCTTCGTCGCTGCGCTGCAGGCCCATCTTGGTGCCCACATCGAAGAACCCACCCAGGCCAAAGGTGGTGTTGACGATCAGCCGCGCAGTGTCCACGCCGGCTGCGTGGGGCTTGAGCTGGAGGATATTGTTGGCCAGGTTGGTCACATCGCCCAGGTTACGGAAGATGTTGTGGATACCGTCTTCGAGAAACTGCGGGGTAACGGCCTCATAGCCCTTGGCCAATGGCTTGAGGGCATAGGTGTCGACCGTATCGTTGAAACGGAAGATCGGGCGGTTGACCGCTTCCCAAGGATCTTCCTCGGTGGCCGCCTGGGTGGCGGCCACGGGCGCCAGCAGCATGCCGGCACAGACACAGGCCTGGGTGACTCGATCGATCACACTGGCACCGATCCTACGCATAGATGTCTCTCCATCGGGTTTCTCGACCGCCAGCGCACGGGTCGCGTGGCGTTAAGGCGGCAGTATAGAGGCTTACGGGCTGTTAGACAGCTTTACACATTTTTGCTCAATATTTTGTGAACAACTGTTGCACCAGCCCCCGCTGTCACAGGGCGGTAACAATCAGCCAATAGCCTGCGGCGTATTTGGGGACGCCGCCATGCACGCTACACCCGCCCTCACCGCTGTGCTGTTCGGCCTGCGCGGTTGCCTGGTACAGAGTGCCAACGGCGCACCCGCACCGGCCCCCGGCGCGCTGGCCATCCTCGCCAACCTGCATCAGCGCCACGTCCCCTGTATCTGGCTGGATGAGCTTGCCGACCCGCCGAGCCAGCGCATGGCCCAGGTGCTGCCTGACTGGCTCCCGGGGCTTACGGTGACCGACCCGTGCTTGCCAGCACCCAATGCCTGCTGGCAAGCACTAATGCAGCTGGGCAGCCAACGCCTGGCAGGCTGTGTACTGGTCAGCGGCGACCCGCGGTTGCTGCAGGCGGGGCTCAACGCCGGGCTGTGGACGATCGGCCTGGCTGCCTGCAGCCCACTGTGCGAACCCGGTTCCGCCCAATGGCAAGCGCTACCCCCTGCGGAGCAGGACCTGGCGCGCGGCAAGGCGACCCTGGCGTTGTTCAGCCTGGGCGTGCATTCGGTGATCGACCACCTGGAAGCGCTGGATACCTGCCTGCAGGACATCGCCCGGCGCCGTGCCAAAGGTGAAAAACCCTGATACAGCCATGTTGACGCGGATCATGCAAAGCAGTGGCAGGTGGATTACGCTGAAAGCAGGCCAGAACCTTTGCCGCTTCGCTGAGGTCCATGGCTAGCCAAGCCATTGATGGAGAAAAGCCAATGCCTGCCCGCGAATTGCAAGAGCGCCTGAACACCTTGCGCGAGCAACTGGACCGTAACGTACCGCTCTCGGAAGAAGAGCTGGCCGCACTGCACGAAGAAGCGCGCCAGATCGAGGCACAGCTGAAACTGGAGGAAGCCACCCCGGACAACAACCTGGTGGATGGCGTGAACCTGGCGATCGAGCGCTTCGAGGCCGAACACCCCGACCTTACCGCCACCCTGCGCAGCATTGCCAACTCGTTGCACAGCATGGGGATCTGACACCACGAAGGGGTGCATTGCACCCCTCCTGCGTTCCCAGCCCTTACTGGCGAACCAGCCGCTGGTTATCCGGGCTGATAGCATCGGTACTGCGGTACGGGTTGATATCCAGCCCCCCGCGGCGCACATACCGTGCATACACGGTCAGGTGCTCCGGCTGCAGCAAGTGCTTCAAGTCCAGGTAGATACGCTCCACACACTGCTCGTGGAAGTCGGCATGCTGGCGGAAGCTGATCAGGTAGGTCAGCAAGCTGGCGTGGTCCAGCGCCCTGCCCTTGTACTCGACGACCACGCTACCCCAGTCCGGCTGCCCGGTAACCGGGCAGTTGGACTTCAGCAAGTGGCTGTGTACGGTTTCTTCAACCACCCGCTCAGGGCTGCAGCGCAACAGCTCTGGCTGCGGCTGTGCGTAGTTGCTGATGGCAACGTCCAACGCATCGATGCACAGACCGGGCAACGCCACCACCCCCTGGGCCTCGACCTCTGCCAAAGTGCGCACCTTCACCCCAACCGGCTTGCCCGCTGCTGCCGACAGGTCCTTCGCCAAGCATGCCTGCAGCTCGTCGAGGGTGGCGAAGACTGTCTGGTTCAGCGAGTTGAGGTACAGCTTGAACGACTTGGACTCGATGATGTTGGGCGAATCGGCCGGAATGGCGAACTCACCAATCGCCACCACAGGCTTGCCAGAAGGCAGCAGCCAGCTCAGCTCAAAGCAGTTCCAGTAATCCACACCGTGCCACGGCAAGGTCTGGGCGGTAACACCCAGCTCGGCCCACTTGGCCGTACGCGGGATCGGGAACAGTTGCTCCGGGGAGTAGGTAGCGACGTATTCGCTGGCTTTGCCCAGCGGGGAGTGTTCGGCAGCGGGATGCATGTAAACTGACCTGGAGGTTCGGAATTACCCCTAGTCTACCGGTTTTGCACCCCGCCTTGCAGGCCCCGTCACTCGATGGTCAGTGCCCCGACCATACCGGCCTGGTAGTGCCCCGGCACATTACAGGCGAACTCGATAGGCGCCGACTTGCGGAAGGTCCAGGTCAGTTCGGCGCGCTGGCCAGGCATCACCAGCACCGTGTTGCCGCCGCCGTGCGCGTGCCCACCGCCGTGATCGTTCATCTGTTCATGGCCCATCATTTGCCCAGGGTCCATCGCCTGGCCATGGTCCATGCCCTGGTGGTTCATGCCCTCATTGAACAGCTTGCCTTGCATGGCAAGCATTTCTTTCTGGTGTTCGGCGTGCATGGCCTTGTCGCCCAGGTTGAATTCGTGTGGCAGCTTGCCTTCATTCACGAGCACGAAACGTACGGTTTCGCCAGCTTTTACCTGCAGGCGCTTGGGCTCGAAGGCGATGTCCTTGAGTACCACCTCTACAGTGCGGGTGGCCTTGGCCGCCGGGGCTGGCTCGCCGAAGGCAAAGGTGCCGGCCTGGCCGGCTAGGGCCGGCAGGCTGGCCATGGCAAGGGTGGCGGCGAGGAACAGGCGTTTCATGATGACTCCGGGAATACACGACAGGGTGCAGCCACATTAGTCACCGGTGACTGGCAACTGGCTGACAGCAAGATTACAACTTTGTCAGGTTGGGCATGCAGACACATCGTCACGTATCATTTCAGCCACCCCTGCGGCTTACGCACGGGGCGCGCCCGTTTCCAGCGCCACCGCAAGCCAGCTGAAACCTTGGTACCTCTATGAAACTGCTGATCGTCGAAGACCAGGCCCGTACCGGCCAGTACTTGCGCCAGGGCCTGAACGAGGCCGGCTTCGCCACCGAACTGGCCAGCGACGGGGAGACCGGCCAGTTCCTGGCCCTGAGCGGCGACCACGACCTGCTGATCCTGGATGTGATGCTGCCCGGTCGCGACGGTTGGCAGATCCTGCAGGCCGTGCGCCAGGCCGGTCGGGATACGCCTGTGCTGTTCCTGACCGCGCGCGATGCCGTCGAGGACCGGGTACATGGCCTGGAGCTGGGCGCAGACGATTACCTGGTCAAACCGTTCGCCTTTTCCGAACTGCTGGCGCGGGTGCGCAGCCTGCTGCGCCGTGGCGCCAGCCCGAGCCAGGACACTACCCTGAGCCTGGCCGACCTGCGCCTGGACCTGATCCGCCGCCGCGCCGAGCGCGCAGGCAGCCGTATCGACCTGACCGCCAAGGAATTTTCCCTGCTGGAACTGTTGCTGCGCCGGCAGGGCGAGGTGCTGCCCAAGTCGCTGATTGCCTCACAGGTGTGGGACATGAACTTCGACAGCGACACCAATGTGATCGAAGTGGCAATCCGCCGCCTGCGCCTGAAAATCGACGACCCGCACCCCAACAAGTTGATCCACACCGTGCGCGGCATGGGCTATGTACTCGAAGTGCGGCCAGCGTGATGCGCCGGGTATCCCTCGGTAGCCGCCTGGCGCTGCTGTTCGCCGCCTGCACCGCGGCGGTTTCGCTGGGCGCCGGCCTGTTGTTCAACCGGGCCAGTGAGCAGCACTTCATCGAACTGGATCAACAACTACTCGCCTCACGGCTGTCGCTGCTGCGCACGCAACTGGACGGCATCACTACCGCCGAAGCGCTGAAGGCGCGCCTGCCCGCCCTGCGCGAAGCGCTGAGCCATCAAGCCGACCTGGCCATGCGCATCAGCGGCGCCGACGGCACTCCCTGGTTCGCCAGCCGCAGCGGCCTGCCGCCGGCAGTGCTGCCGACCGGGCTGGGCACCCAGCATGCCCAAGGGGCGGACTACCGCAGCCTGACCGCGCCCTTGGCGCCGGGCAGCAACGCATCGCCACAACTGGCGTTGTACCTTGATATCACGCACCACCAGCATTTCCTGCAAGGCATGCAGCGCCTGATCTGGCTGACCGTCGGCCTGTCGGCGCTGGCCACCGCGCTGCTGGGCGCCTGGGCGGCCCGCAGCGGTCTGCGGCCGTTGCGGCAAATGGGCCAGGTGGCCGCTGGGGTGTCGGCTCGCTCGCTCACCACCCGCCTGCCAGTGGCCCAGATGCCCGTAGAACTGGCCGAACTGGCCAGCACCATGAACGCCATGCTGCAGCGCCTGGACGATGCGTTCCAGCGCCTGTCGGCGTTCTCCGCCGACATCGCCCACGAGCTTCGCACACCGCTGTCCAACCTGCTGACCCACACCCAGGTCACCCTCACCCGCCCGCGCAGCCTGGAAGAATACCGCGAGGCCCTGCATGGCAACCTGGAGGAGCTGCAATGGATGGCGCAGATGATCAATGACATGCTGTTCCTCGCCAAGGCCGACCATGGGCTGCTGGTGCCTGGGCAAGCGCCACTGGCACTGCATGAGGAAGTGGATGCGCTGCTGGAATACTACGCACCGCTGGCCGAAGACGGCGACGTGCAGATGCTGCGCGAAGGTGAGGCCGTGCTGCACGGCGACCGGCACATGCTGCGCCGGGCCCTGTCCAACCTGCTGGATAACGCGCTGCGCTTTACCCCGGCAGGCGGGCAGATACGGGTGGCCCTGGCAGCGGGGCCCAGCATCAGCGTGGCCAATACCGGCGCGGCCATCGAGCCCGCGGCCCTGCCACGGCTGTTCGACCGCTTCTACCGGGTAGACCCGGCACGGCGTGAAGGCAGTAGCGAGCATGCCGGCCTGGGGCTGGCGATTACCCGGTCGATCGTGCAGGCCCATGGCGGCTGCATTCGCGCGGAGTGCGCGCAGGGGTGGACGCGCTTCGTGATCGAATTCACTGAAGGCCGGTGAAACAGGCTGCCTTGCAGCCCGCTGCGCAAGCCTTCAGCTGTGGCTCAAACCGCCAGGCCAATGGCCGGCTGCACCTGCGAAGCCCGGTAAGCCGGGTAGATGGTTGCCAGGAAGCTCATCACCAGGCCGGCGGTGCAGATCATCAACACATCGCTCCCCTCCAGCTGCGACGGCAAACTGCTGACGAAGTACACATCCGAGGTGAAGATGTGCTGCCCGCTCACCCGCTCCAGCCAGCCGACGATCTGGCTGACGTTCAGCGCGGCAATCACGCCCAGCACCCCGCCAATCAGCGTGCCGACAATACCGATCAGGCTGCCCTGGACCATGAACGTACCCATGATCTGCGCTGGCGTGGCGCCCAGGGTGCGCAAAATGGCGATGTCCGGGCCTTTGTCGTTCACCACCATCACCAGGGTGGCGATGATGTTGAACGCCGCCACTGCAATGATCATCATCAGCAACAGGCCGATCATGGTCTTTTCCATCTTCATCGCACTGAACAGGCTGCCCTGGGTGTGCGACCAGTCATCGGCACGGTAGGCATCGCCCAGCCCGGCGGCGATGGCCTTGGACACCTGCGGCGCGGCGTACAGGTCGTGCAGCTTCAGGCGCACGCCTTGTACCTGGCCCGGCACCCAGCGCTGCATCTGGCCAGCATCGGCCATATGGATATAGGCCTGCGAGCCATCCAGTTCGGCGCCGACCTTGAAAATGCCGACCACGGTCAGGCGCTGCATGCGCGGGGTGATACCACCCGGCTCCTTGCTGATTTCCGGCACGATCAAGGTCAGCTTGTCGCCGGTATTCAGGCGGAAACGGCGGGCCGTGAGCTCACCGATGACCACGCCGAACTCGCCCGGCTGCAGGTCCTGCAAGCGGCCCTGGACGATGTGCTGCCCGACGATCGAGACCTTGCTCTCCTCGGCCGGGTCGATACCACTCACCTGAATCGGCTGCATCGCCCCCTTGTACGAGAGCATGCCTTCCATTTCGGTAATGGGCGCGGCGGCCATCACTGCCGGGTTCTGCAGCGCCGCATCGGCAACCTTGTGCCAGTCGTCCAGTGGCTGCACCCCGAGGATGGCGGCATGCGGCACCAGGCCCAGGATGCGCGAGCTCATTTCGCGCTGGAAGCCGTTCATCACCGACAGCACCACGATCATCGCCAGCACGCCCAGCGACAGGCCGATCATCGAGGTCATCGAGATGAACGAGATGAAGTGGTTGCGGCGCTTGGCTCGGGTGTAGCGCGCGCCGATGAAAATGGGCAAGGGTCTGAACATGTACGAAATCACCCAATGAAAACAGGAAAACGGGGCAACGCCTGTTACCCCGTACAGTCGCTCAGATCGCCACCAGGTGGCCGTCGTCGAGCTTCAATACACGGTCCATCTGGCGCGCCAGGCTGAGGTCGTGCGTTACCACCAGGAACGCTGTGCGCGAAGCACTGGACAGCTCCTGCATCAACTCCTGAATGCCTTGGGCAGTATGGTGGTCGAGGTTGCCGGTAGGCTCGTCGAGCATCACCAGGCCAGGGCGGTTGACCAGGGCCCGGGCAATGGCCACACGCTGGCGCTCGCCACCCGACAGCTCGGCCGGCTTGTGGTTGAGGCGGTGGCCCAGGCCTACGCGCTTGAGCAGTGCTTCGGCCCGCTCACGGGCCTCGGGGATGGGCGTGCGGCCGATCAGCAATGGCATGCACACGTTTTCGATGGCGGTGAATTCCGGCAGCAAGTGGTGAAACTGGTAGACGAAGCCCAATTCACGGTTGCGCAGCAGGCCGCGGGCACGCTCACCCAGCGCCGACAGCTCTTCGCCCGCCAGCCAGACGCTGCCCTGGGTGGGCCGGTCAAGGCCGCCCAACAGGTTCAGCAAGGTGCTCTTGCCAGAGCCCGAGCTGCCGACAATGGCAATGCGCTCACCGGCGTGCAGCTCCAGGTTGAGGCCGGACAGCACCTGTACCGACTCCGGGCCCTCGTCGTAGGACTTGCCCAGGTTGCGGCAACTCAGAACGGCTTTATCACTCATGCGCGACTCACTCATAACGTAGCGCCTCGGCAGGCTGGGTGCGGGCCGCACGCCAGGCCGGGTACAAGGTGGCGAAGAAACTCAGGACCAGCGCCGCGCCACAGACCATGTACACGTCCTGGGCCTGGATCTGCGACGGCAGGTAATCGATGAAATACACGTCGGCATTGAGGAACTTGTGCCCGATCAGTTTCTCGATGCCGGCGATGGCGGCACTGACATTCAGTGCCGCAAGAATGCCGACCACGGCGCCGATCAGGGTACCGATCACCCCGATCACCGTGCCCTGGACCATGAAGATGAGCATGATTTGCCCGGGCGTCGCGCCGAGGGTGCGCAAGATGGCGATGTCGCCACGCTTGTCGTTGACCACCATCACCAGCGTGGAAATGATGTTGAACGCGGCCACCGCCACGATCAGCAGCAACAGCAGGCCGATCATGGCTTTTTCCATGCGGATCGCCTGGTACAGGTTACCGTGGGTACGGGTCCAGTCGCGGCTGTAGAACGCCTGGTCACCCAACTGCTGGGCGATGCTCCAGGCTACCCGCGGCGCCTGGAACAGGTCGTCGAATTTCAGGCGCAGGCCCTGCACCTGGTCGGGCTTCCAGCGGTGCAGGCGCGACAGGTCGCTGATGTTGGTCAAGCCCAGGTAGCCGTCGATCTCGCCCGCGCCAACGTGGAAGGTGCCGACCACGGTGAAGCGCTTCATGCGCGGGAACATGCCGGCCGGGGTCACGCTGACCTCGGGGGCGACGAAGGTGAGCTTGTCGCCGATGGCCACACCCAGCTTGGCCGCCGCCTTGTCACCGATCATGATCCCCCACTCGCCCGGCGCCAACTGGTCCAGGCGCCCCTGCAAGACAAAGTTGTCGATGATCGACACCTCGCGCTCGCGGGCCGGGTCGATGCCATTGAGCAGCACTTTCTGCACCTTGCCATCGTGGGTCAGCAGGCCTTGCATCTGGGTGAACGGCGCAACCGCCACCACCTGCGGATTCTGCTTTACTTGTTGGGCAAGGGCCTGCCAATCGGCAATGGGTTGGCCGCTCTCCAGCGTGGCATGCGGGATCATGCCCAGCACGCGGGTACGCATCTCGTGGTCGAAACCGTTCATCACCGACAGCACCACGATCATCACCACCACGCCCAGGGCGAGGCCGATCATCGAGGTCAGGGAAATGAACGAGACGAAGTGATTGCGACGTTTGGCACGGGTATAACGCGTACCGATAAATGCGAAAAGAGGTCTGAACATGTCGGGGCTTGTTCG
This sequence comes from Pseudomonas sp. NBRC 111127, assembly GCF_001320345.1. NCBI lineage: Bacteria > Pseudomonadati > Pseudomonadota > Gammaproteobacteria > Pseudomonadales > Pseudomonadaceae > Pseudomonas > Pseudomonas sp. NBRC 111127. Next base: position 19,080 of record NZ_BCBD01000007.1, read on the forward strand.
GATGAAAGGGAACGTCCTTGTGGCGAGGCGCCTACGGCGGCTTTACACTCGGACCACCGCCGCTACCTTGGGTTCGCCATGACGACATTAGACGAAGAAGATCGCCGCGAATACTACCGCATCGACGATCGGATCGCACTTCAAATAAGCCCCCTAAGCGCGGCCGAAGCCCTTGACCCAGATGTATTGCAAGATGATTCCCCACTGTTCAACCTGCTCAGCGAGCTGCACCTGTCGGACTTCGAGGCGCAGCACCTGCTGCGCCAGCTGAGCGACAAGGACCGCACCCTGGCCGCCTTCCTGCGCGCGCAGAACAAACGCCTCGACCTGCTCAGCGCAGTGGTTGCCCAGACCCTGCTCGGCGAAGTCGGGCAACCCCAGCCAGTGGTCATTTCCGAAGGCGGTATCGAATTCACCCAGCGCAACCCGCTTGCCCCCGGCACCCGGGTCAAGGTGAAAATGGTGCTGATGCCTCGTGCCCACGGCCTACTGCTGCGCGGTAAAGTCACCCACTGCGACCAGCGCACCGGGGGCGGTTACGACGTCGGCACCGAGTTCATCGACATGACCGACGCCCAACGGCAACTGCTGGCCCGTTACATCCTGCAGCGCCAACAGCAGCAACGGCGCCAGCAACTGGAACAGAACAGCCCTGCATCCTGAACCTGTTTTCTCTGATCTGAAGGAACGAACGTGACCCTGATCTACGGCCATCGCGGCGCCAAGGGCGAAGCACCCGAAAATACCCTGACCAGCTTCCAGCAGTGCCTGGCACACGGCGTGACCCGCTGCGAACTGGACCTGCACCTGTCAGCCGACAACCAGCTGATGGTGATCCACGACGCCACCCTCAAGCGCACCACCGGCCGGCGCGGCAAGGTGGTCGAACACCCGGCCGCCGACCTGGTCAAGGTCGATGCCCGCAAGGGCGGGCCAGGCCACGTGCAGCCCTGCCCGATTCCCACGCTGGAAGAGCTGTTCCAGAAATGCCCGTTCGAGCACTGGCAACTGGAGGTGAAAAGCGCCTCGCGCACGCGCGCTGCCACCACCGTTCTGGCCATCCGCGAGCTGGCCCAGCAGTACAACTTGCTGGACAAGGTCACCATCACCTCCAGCTCGCGCGAAGTACTGGGTGCAGCCCAGGAGCTGGTGCCAGATGTGAAACGTGGGCTGGTGGCGGAGTACGCCTGGCTCGACCCGTTGAAGGTCGCCCAGAACTACGGCTGCGACTTGCTGGCCCTGAACTGGACGCTATGCACACCCGAACGCCTGCTCAAAGCACAGGCCCAGGGTTTGCACGTGTCGGTGTGGACGGTCAACGAGCCGGCACTGATGCGCCGGCTGGCTGACTTTGGCGTGGACAGCCTGATTACAGACTTTCCCGGTTTGGCCAAGACCACCCTCGGGCAGGGTTGAAATCGGTCTCTCCGACCGGCTCAGGCCACCGGTCGGAGCCGCTCAAAAAAGCCGGTTCAGCCCGTCGTAGGCAGCTACCCGGTAGGCTTCGGCCATGGTCGGGTAGTTGAACGTGGTGTTGACGAAGTACTTCAGGTTGTTCTGCTCACCTGGCTGGTTCATGATCGCCTGGCCGATGTGGACGATCTCCGAGGCCTGGTAGCCGAAGCAGTGAACACCCAGGATTTCCAGGGTTTCGCGGTGGAACAGGATCTTCAGCATGCCTTGCGGCTCGCCGGCAATCTGCGCCCGCGCCATGCTCTTGAAGAACGCCTTGCCCACTTCGTACGGCACCTTGGCCTGGGTCAGCTCCTGTTCGTTCTTGCCGATCGAGCTGATTTCCGGAATGGTGTAGATGCCGGTCGGCACGTCATTGACGAAGCGCCAGCTGCCGTTGTCCACGATGCTGCCAGCGGCCGAGCGGCCCTGGTCATGGGCGGCACTGGCCAGGCTTGGCCAGCCGATCACGTCACCGGCGCCGTAGATGTTCGGCACGCTGGTACGGTAGGCCTCGTCGACCTCGATCTGGCCCCGGCTGTTGACCTTGATGCCAATGTTCTCCAGGCCCAGCTTGTCGGTGTTGCCGGTACGGCCGTTGCACCACAGCAAGGCGTCGGCCTTGATCTTCTTGCCCGACTTCAGGTGCAGGATCACACCGTTGTCCAGGCCTTCGACGCGCTCATAATCTTCGTTGTGCCGCACGGTGATGTTGTTGTTGCTGAAGTGGTAGCTCAGCGCCTGGGAAATTTCCGAGTCGAGGAAGCTCAGCAACTGGCCGCGGTTGTCCACCAGCTCTACCAGCACACCCAGGCCACTGAAGATCGAAGCGTATTCGCAACCGATCACGCCGGCGCCGTAAACGATCAGCTTGCGCGGGGTGTGGCTGAGGCTGAGGATGGTATCGCTGTCGTAGACGCGCGGGTGGTGGAAGTCGATGTCGGCCGGGCGGTAGGGGCGTGAACCGGTCGCGATGATGATGTGCTTGGCATTGAGCTTTTCCACCACGCCGTTCGAGCACACCACTTCCACGGTCTGCTCGTCGGCAAAACTGCCGGTACCGACGAACACGTCAACCCGGTTGCGGGCGTAGTATCCCGTGCGCGAAGCCACCTGCTTGGCGATGACCTTCTCGGCGCTTTTCAGCACGTCCGGGAACGAAAACCAACGCGGCTCGCCAATGGCACGGAACATGGGGTTGGTGTTGAACTGCATGATCTGCCGCACCGAGTGACGCAGTGCCTTGGACGGGATGGTGCCCAGGTGGGTGCAGTTACCACCGACCTGGCGACGGTCATCGACCATCGCAACCTTGCGCCCTGCTTTGGCGGCATTCATTGCCGCGCCTTCACCGGCCGGGCCGGAACCCAGCACCACTACGTCGTAGTTGTAGACAGCCATGCGTACTCCTTCAGAACTGGCCCGCAAGCCACGGTCGCTCGCGGGACGCGATCATGCCGCCGGGGCGCCATGAGAAAATTCGGGTGCAGTCTAATCAAGCGTGAACGCCGCGCACATTAACCCTTGGTCGCGTCGTAGGCCAATTTCGCCCGCACTACATATGCTTTACCGATCCCTGGCGGCAATCATCCCTGCTTGCGCTTTCACTCGCCTTTCACCGCCTGCGCAAACGCGGGCGTAGCTCGGGAGACACAGCCACCCCCGGCCCGAGTCACCCGAACGGCGGCACGGTCATGCGCACCGGGCGCCGGACACGGGCATCGAAAGGGGGTGCCAATAGCGCCGGCCATTGTCCTCGAAATAGTGCCGCTCGTCATCCGAGCCCAAGTGATTTACCGGGCGTACGCACCTGCAAAGGCCGCAGCAACATGAAAAGCAGGCAAAAAAAACGGGAACCCGAAGGTTCCCGTTTCTTCATTGCCTTACCCGCGAATCAGCGTGGGAATGCAGGCGGGTTCACACCGGCCATGTCTTCCATCACGCGAACCACCTGGCAGCTGTAACCGAATTCGTTGTCGTACCACACGTACAGAACAACACGGTTGTCATTGGCGATGGTCGCTTCAGCGTCCACCACACCGGCGTGGCGCGAGCCAACGAAGTCGGTCGAGACCACTTCCTGCGAGGCAACGTAGTCGATCTGCTTGTGCAGCTCCGAGTGCATTGCGGTCTGGCGCAGGTACTCGTTGATTTCGTCGCGAGTAGTGGCCTTTTCCAGGTTCAGGTTGAGGATGGCCATCGAAACGTTCGGCGTAGGTACGCGAATGGCGTTGCCGGTCAGCTTGCCCTTGAGCACTGGCAGTGCCTTGGCAGCAGCGGTGGCGGCACCGGTTTCGGTGATGACCATATTCAGCGGCGCGGCGCGGCCACGGCGGCTGCCCTTGTGGAAGTTGTCGATCAGGTTCTGGTCGTTGGTGAACGAGTGAACGGTTTCGACGTGGCCGTTGACGATGCCGTACTGGTCGTTGATGGCCTTGAGCACCGGCACGATGGCGTTGGTGGTGCAGGAAGCTGCCGAGATGATCTTGTCATCGGCCGTGATATCGCCGTGGTTGATGCCATGCACGATGTTCTTCAGCGCGCCCTTGCCAGGTGCGGTGAGGATCACGCGGGCAGCGCCCGGGCAGGCCAGGTGCTGGCCCAGGCCGTCGGCATCACGCCATACACCGGTGTTGTCGACGATCAGCGCGTTTTCGATACCGTACTGGGTATAGTCGACTTCGCTTGGGTTCTTGGCGTAGATAACCTGGATCAGGTTGCCGTTGGCAGTGATGGTGTTGTTGGCTTCATCGATGGTGATGGTGCCATCGAACGGGCCATGCACCGAGTCACGGCGCAGCAGGCTGGCACGCTTGACCAGGTCGTTTTCGGCGCCCTTGCGCACAACGATGGCGCGCAGGCGCAGGCCGTCGCCGCCACCGGTCTTCTCGATCAGGATGCGCGCCAGCAGGCGGCCGATGCGGCCGAAGCCGTACAGCACCACGTCAGTGCCTTTGCGCGCCGAAGCGTTCTGCTGGCCAACCACGTCGGCCAGCTCTTCACGGACGAACTGCTCGGCAGTGCGGCCATTGCCTTCCTGCTTGAACTTGTTGGCCAGCTTGCCCAGGTCGACCGAAGCGGCGCCCAGTTTCAGCTCGCTCATGGCTTTGAGCAGGGGGAATGTCTCGTGGACGGACAGTTCGGTTTCGTCGGTTTGGCGATGACGCGCAAAGCGGTGCGCCTTGAGGATCGAGATAACCGAACGGTTGATCAGGCTGCGGCCATAAATCGAGCTCACCACATTGTTGTTGCGGTAGAGCTGACCGATAAGCGGGATCATCGCTTCAGCCAGGGCTTCACGATCGATCCACTCACCAAGACACTGGTCGGGCTTCTGAGTCACGGGAACCTTCCACATGTAGGGACAGAAAAAAGGGGCTACATTATGACGCCCCAACACAGAACCGGCAATGAGCGCCTGTCGCAGCGAGCCAAGCCAGCATTCATGCCCTTTGGAGCCTGACAGCCGGCACCGTCACCGGTACAATCGGTCTCTTTGCCGCAACGCTTGGAGTGCAATCTCCCGTGTCAGTTCTGCGCCTACCGCAAATGTCGGCCACGGCCGGCAAACAAACCTGGGGCAACCTGCCCGGTGCCGCCCTCAGCCTTGCCATCGCCGAGGCCGCCAGCAGCGCTGGCCGCTTCACCCTGTTATTGACGGCCGACAGCCAGGCCGCCGACCGCCTGGAACAGGAGCTGCGCTTCTTCGCACCCGACCTGCCGGTGCTGCCGTTTCCCGATTGGGAAACCCTGCCCTACGACCTGTTCTCGCCGCACCAGGACATCATCTCCCAGCGCATCGCCAGCCTTTACCGCTTGCCTGAGCTGAGCCACGGCATCCTCGTGGTGCCGGTGACCACTGCCCTGCACCGCCTGGCACCCACGCGTTTTCTGCTGGGCAGCAGCCTGGTGCTGGACGTGGGCCAGACCCTCGACGTGGAGCAGATGCGCACGCGGCTGGAAGCCACCGGCTACCGGTGCGTCGACACGGTCTATGAGCATGGCGAGTTCGCCGTGCGCGGTGCACTGATCGACCTGTTCCCCATGGGCAGCAAGCTGCCCTACCGCATCGACCTGTTCGATGACGAGATCGAGACCCTGCGCACCTTCGACCCCGAGACCCAGCGCTCGATAGACAAGGTGGATTCCGTGCGCCTGCTGCCTGCACGCGAATTCCCCATGCAAAAGGATGAAGTGACCCGCTTCAAGGCACGCTTTCGCGAACGCTTCGACGTCGACTTCCGCCGCAGCGCGATCTTCCAGGACCTGGCCAGCGGCATCATCCCCGCCGGTATCGAGTACTACCTGCCCCTGTTCTTCGAAGAAACCTCCACCCTGTTCGACTACCTGCCGGCGGACACCCAGGTGTTTTCGCTGCCGGGGGTGGAACAGGCCGCCGAACACTTCTGGAACGACGTGCGCGGGCGCTATGAAGACCGCCGTGGCGACCTCAGCCGGCCACTGCTGCCACCGGCCGAGCTGTTCCTGCCGGTGGAAGACTGCTTCGCCCGGCTCAAGCAGTGGCCGCGGGTGGTGGTCAGCAGCGACGACCTGGAAGCCGGCGCAGGGCGCGAGCGCTTCCCGGCGCGCGCCCTGCCCAACCTGGCGATCGAGGCCAAGGCCAACCAGCCACTGGCCGAGCTGGCCAGCTTCCTCGACCAGTTCCCCGGCCGCGTGCTGTTCACCGCTGAATCGGCGGGCCGTCGCGAGGTATTGCTGGAGCTGCTCGAACGGCTGAAGCTGCGCCCGCACACCGTTGATGGCTGGCACGATTTCATCACCGGTGCCGAGCGCCTGGCCATCACCATCGCCCCACTGGACGAAGGCCTGCTGCTGGACGACCCGGCCATTGCCCTGGTCGCCGAAAGCCCGCTGTTCGGCCAGCGCGTCATGCAGCGCCGGCGCCGTGACAAACGTGGCGAAACCGCCAATGACGCGGTAATCAAGAACCTTACCGAACTGCGCGAAGGCGCACCGGTGGTGCACATTGACCACGGCGTAGGCCGCTATCTGGGCCTGGCCACGCTGGAAATCGACGGCCAGGCTGCAGAGTTCCTGACCCTGGAATATGCCGAAAACGCCAAGCTTTATGTGCCGGTCGCCAACCTGCACCTGATCGCCCGCTACACCGGCAGCGACGACGCCCTGGCGCCGCTGCACCGGCTGGGTTCGGAAGCCTGGCAGAAGGCCAAGCGCAAGGCTGCCGAACAAGTCCGCGACGTGGCCGCCGAACTGCTCGACATCTACGCCCGGCGTGCCGCGCGCAAAGGCTACGCCTTCGCCGACCCGTCCGCCGACTACGCCACGTTCAGCGCCGGCTTCCCGTTCGAGGAAACCCCCGACCAGCAGGCCGCCATCGAAGCCGTGCGCGCCGACATGCTCGCGCCCAAGCCGATGGACCGCCTGGTCTGTGGCGACGTGGGCTTCGGCAAGACCGAAGTGGCCATGCGCGCGGCGTTCATTGCCGTGCACAGCGGCCGCCAGGTGGCGGTATTGGTGCCGACCACCCTGCTCGCCCAACAGCACTACAACAGCTTCCGCGACCGCTTCGCCGACTGGCCGGTGACCGTGGAAGTGATGAGCCGTTTCAAGTCCGCCAAGGAAGTCGCCGCCGCCGCCGCAGACCTGGCCGAGGGCAAGATCGACATCCTGATCGGCACCCACAAGCTGCTGCAGGACGACGTACGCTTCAAGGACCTGGGCCTGGCAATCATCGACGAAGAGCACCGTTTTGGCGTACGCCAGAAGGAGCAGCTCAAGGCCCTGCGCAGCGAAGTCGACATCCTCACCCTCACCGCCACCCCCATCCCGCGCACGCTCAACATGGCGGTGGCGGGCATGCGCGACCTGTCCATCATCGCCACGCCGCCGGCGCGCCGCCTGTCGGTGCGCACCTTCGTCATGGAGCAGAACAAGAGCACCGTCAAAGAGGCGCTGCTGCGCGAACTGCTGCGCGGCGGCCAGGTGTATTACCTGCACAACGATGTGAAAACCATCGAGAAATGCGCAGCCGACCTCGCCGAACTGGTACCCGAGGCACGCATCGGCATCGGCCATGGGCAAATGCGCGAGCGTGAACTGGAACAGGTGATGAGCGACTTCTACCACAAGCGCTTCAATGTGCTGGTGGCTTCGACCATCATCGAAACCGGTATCGACGTGCCCAGCGCCAACACCATCGTCATCGAACGCGCCGACAAGTTCGGCCTGGCCCAGCTGCACCAGCTGCGCGGCCGGGTTGGCCGCAGCCACCACCAGGCTTACGCCTACCTGCTCACGCCCACCCGGCAGAAGGTCAGCGCCGACGCCGAAAAGCGCCTGGAAGCGATCGCCAACACCCAGGACCTTGGCGCCGGCTTCGTGCTGGCGACCAACGACCTGGAAATCCGCGGGGCCGGCGAGCTGCTGGGCGAAGGCCAGAGTGGGCAGATCCAGGCCGTTGGCTTCACCCTGTACATGGAAATGCTCGAGCGCGCAGTCAAGGCCATTCGCAAGGGCACCCAGCCCAACCTGGAACAGCCACTGGGCGGCGGCCCGGAGATCAACCTGCGCCTGCCGGCGCTGATCCCCGAAGACTACCTGCCCGATGTGCATGCCAGGCTGATCCTGTACAAGCGCATTGCCTCGGCGGCCGACGAAGAGGGCCTCAAGGACCTGCAGGTCGAAATGATCGACCGCTTCGGCCTGCTACCGGAACCCACCAAGAACCTCATGCGCCTGACGTCGCTCAAGCTGCAGGCGGAAAAGCTCGGCATCAAGAAAGTCGATGCCGGCCCCAATGGCGGCAAGCTCGAGTTCGAGGCCGAAACCCCGGTAGACCCGCTGACCTTGATCAAATTGATTCAGGGCCAGCCCAAACGCTACAAGTTCGAAGGCGCGACCCAGTTCCGCTTCCTGGTGCCAATGGAGCGCCCGGACGAACGCTTCAACACCTTGGAGGCGCTGTTCGAGCGCCTGACCCCACAGCCTGCCTAAGGAAGATTCATGCGTGCCATCCGTTGCCTGACCCTGCTGCTGGCGCTGTTCGCGCCAGCCGCCTTCGCCGAAGGCCTGTATCAGGTAGAAATGATTCTGGTGCGGCAGAACAGCGTGCCCGCCTTTACCAGCCCGTTCGCACCGGAAGACTGGAGCGGCGGTGCTGCGCGCCTGCACAAAGACGCCGAGCAACGCCCGGCGCTGGAAGACGAAGCCACCCGCCTGGAAGCGACCGCAGACTACACCGTGCTGATGCACAAGGCCTGGCGGCAACAGGTGGGCGACCAACCCAGCCGCATCGCCTTGGGCGAAGGCACCGAGCAATTCGGCCATTTCCCTATCGAAGGCAACCTGAGCATTGCCCAAGGGCGCTTTATCGCGGTGGAGGCCAACTTCTGGGTCAACCAGCTGGATGACAACGGCAGCGTGCTGCAAAGCGAGCAGTTCAAGCAAAGCAACAGTAACGTCAAAGGTGGGCAGCTGACCTTCCTCGACGGTGGGCACCTGGCGGTGCTGCTGAAGGTCACGCCACCGGGCACGCCGAAAATGCCGGCCATGGACCCGGAGATGATGGAGCAGTAAGCGCATGAAGCCAGATGCCGCCGAGTTGGTGAATCAATACCCGAACTGGACCCAGTCGTTCAGCAAGGCCACCCTGCAGCGCGCAGAACGCTATGCCGATGAAGGCCGGGTAGAACTGGACGCTATCTATCGCCAGACCATCACCGCCCGGTGCGAAGGCAGCGGCGACAATGTCTACCAGCAAACCATCGAACTGCACATTGCAGGCGGCCGCTGCCACGTCGAGGGTGAGTGCGACTGCCCGGTACGCCAAAACTGCAAGCATTGCGCTGCGGTACTGTTCACCCTCAGCGGCCCCGACATCAGCACCGAGCCTGTGCAGAGCCCACCGGGTATGCTGTCGGCCGAACTGCAGCACTGGCTCAGTGGCCTGGAGCAGCCGCCGGCCCAGACCGGCGCAGCCGATGACAAACGCGGGCGCATGGTCTGCTACCAGCTGCAACTGACCGATGCTGCCGGCTGTTCGCTGCTGGTGCGCAAAGGCACACGCAGCGAGGACGGCATCCGCTTCAGCCGGGTGCAGTCGCTTTACGATTTTCTCTACGAGCCGCCGCGCTTCGTCACCGACCAGGACACGCGCATCCTGCGCCTGCTTGCGGCATTGAACCAGGGTGCCGGCCAGGACCGCGGCTACCAACTCAAAGGCCAGGAAGGCGGCGAATTGTTCCAGCGCGCACTGGAGACCGGGCGCATGCTGTTCGACGTCAATATGCCCCTGCTGCACGAAGGCCCGCCCCGTCCAGCCGAGTTCCGCTGGGTACGCCAGGACAACGGCAACTACCGGGGGCTGTGGTACAGCGGTGAGGAACCGCTGCGCTGCGTCATCCCGCTGCTGCCGCTGTACTACTTCGATGTGCAGGCGCAAGAGGTGGGCAAGGTCGAACACACCCTTGACCCGCATGTGGCCGTGCAGCTGACCATCGCCCCCGATGTGCCGGAACACCTGGTCGTGCCCCTGAGCCACAAACTCAATGCCCTGAGCCACAAGGTGCCGACCCCTGCCCCCGTGCGAGAGCAAGTGATCGAGGACATCCAGCCACAGGCCCTTCTGGCCCTCGGCAGCCTCGAGTACACCGCCTACATGCCGAAAACCGGGCGCATGCAACGGCAGATGCAACATCGCGCCGCATTGGCGTTCGACTATGACGGCCTGCAAGCCAGCGGTAGCGACGACAAGCCGCTGACCCGCCTTGCAGGCAACACCAGCCAGCGCATCCGCCGCCAGCCCCAGGCTGAACAAGCCCTGCGCAAAGTGCTGCGGGACTTCGGCTTCAGGCCTGCAACCCGGCAGAGCAAGGCATTGCCCGACAGTGCCGGGGAAATGTATCAACTGCCCGACGACGAAGCCTGGCTGCACTTTGCCCGCGAAGGCCTGCCACGCCTGCGCGAAGCCGGCTGGGCCATCGATACCCACCGCGATTTCGCCTTCGACCTGCAAGAGGTGGAAGACTGGTACGCGACCATCGACGAAGCGCCGGGCCATGAATGGTTCGACCTGGAACTGGGCATCGTGGTCGATGGCCAGCGCCACAGCCTGTTGCCGATCGTGCTGCAATTGCTGCGCAGCAGCCCAGAGCTGTTACGCCCCAGCGAACTCGCCCGGCGCAGTGACGACGAGCACCTGTTGATCGACCTGAACCGCGGCCGCCTGGATGCCTCGCCCTTGCGCGTCGCCCTGCCTTATGGCCGTATCAAGGCAGTGATGGGCACCCTGGGCGAGCTGTACCTGCACGAAGGCAGCGTAGGCCCGGCCCTGCGCCTGGACCGCGCCGACGCTGCGCGCCTGAACCAGATCGAAGGCATGCCGCTGCATTGGGAAGGTGGCGAGCATGTGCGCGACCTGGGGCGCCGCCTGCGTGACGCGCGTGACCTGCAGGTCGCACCGCCAGTCGCGCTGCGGGCCAGCTTGCGCGCCTACCAGCAGCAAGGCCTGAACTGGCTGCAGGCCCTGCGCGAAATGGGTACCGGCGGCATTCTGGGCGACGACATGGGCTTGGGCAAGACCCTGCAGGCCTTGGCTCACCTGCTGCTGGAAAAGGAAAGCGGGCGCCTCGTCAGCCCAGCCCTGGTCGTGATGCCGACCAGCCTGATACCCAACTGGCTGGACGAAGCCGCACGCTTCGCCCCCGACCTGCGTGTACTGGCCCTGCACGGGCCAGGGCGCAGCAAGCATTTTGCCAAGCTGGGCGACTACGACCTGGTCCTCACCACCTATGCGCTGCTGCCGCGCGACCTGCAGCACCTGCGCACGCACGCGTGGCACGTGCTGGTGCTGGACGAGGCGCAGAACATCAAAAGCAGTACCAGCAAGGCGGCCCTGGCCGCCTGCGAACTGCAGGCCACCCAGCGCCTGTGCCTGACCGGCACGCCGATGGAAAACAACCTGGGCGAACTGTGGTCGATCTTCCACTTCCTGATGCCCGGCTGGCTGGGTGAACTGAAGCGCTTCAACCAGGACTACCGCACGCCGATCGAGCGCCACGGTGACAGCGAGCGCATGGCCCACCTGGCCAACCGCGTCCGGCCGTTCCTGTTGCGCCGCACCAAGGAGCAGGTGGCCACCGAGCTGCCGGCCAAAACCGAGATGGTGCACTGGGTCGAGCTCAGCGACGCCCAGCGTGACACCTACGAAGCGGTACGCGTGGCCATGGACAAGAAAGTCCGCGATGAAATTGCCCGCAACGGTGCCGCGCGCAGCCAGATCGTGATCCTCGACGCGCTGCTCAAGCTGCGCCAGGTGTGCTGCGACCTGCGCCTGGTAAAAGGCGTGGAGAGCAAGGGTAACCAGGCCGACAAGGGCAAGCTGGGGGCACTGCTGCAAATGCTCGATGAGCTGCTCAGCGAAGGCCGCCGGGTACTGCTGTTTTCGCAGTTCACGTCGATGCTTGCCCTGATCGAGCAGGAACTGCAAAAGCGCCAGATCCGCTACAGCCTGCTCACCGGCGATACCCGCGACCGGCGTGCGCCGGTGCAGCAGTTCCAGCAGGGTGACAGCGAGGTGTTCCTGATCAGCCTGAAGGCCGGCGGCGTGGGCCTGAACCTGACGGCGGCAGACACGGTGATCCACTTCGACCCCTGGTGGAACCCGGCCAGCGAAAACCAGGCCACCGACCGCGCCTACCGTATAGGCCAGGACAAACCGGTGTTCGTGTTCAAGCTGATTACCCGCGGCACGGTGGAAGAGAAAATACAGGCACTGCAGCAGGAGAAGGCCGCGCTGGCGGCGAGCCTGCTCGATGGCGGCCAGGCTGGGCAGTGGCGGCTGGGGGATGAAGAGATCGATGCCCTGTTTGCACCGTTGCCGGGCAAGCGTGGGCGCTGATGCCCTCGGGTCGGCCGTGAGGGTTGGCTGGCAGTGAGGCCGAGCGCCGCGCCGGCGGCGATCTCACTGGCAACCAGAAACCCGCTACAGCGGCGACAGGTCAGTCGACCAGCTGCGCCTCTTTCAACGCGCCCAACGCCGCCAGCCAGCGTGGCTGCTGGCGATAGTCGGTACGTGCAAAGCCCTGCCCGCGCATCCGGGCGATACGCGGCGAGGGCCTGACCTGCATGCGCTGCGCTGCGCTCAGTGCCAGCTCTGCCGCCGCGCGGTCATTGCAAACCAGGCCCATGTCGCAGCCGGCAGACAATGCCGCCTCGATACGGCTGGCCGCATCGCCCACCACGTGGGCACCGGCCATCGACAGGTCATCACTGAAGATCACCCCGTCAAAGCCAAGCTCGCCACGCAGAATGTCCTGCAGCCAGCGGCGCGAGAAGCCGGCCGGCTGGTCGTCCACCTGCGGGTAGATGACATGCGCCGGCATCACCGCCGCCAACTGCCCGCTCAGGCGGCTGAACGGTACAAGGTCGGCCTGGCGCAGTTGCGCAAGGCTGCGCTCATCGGTGGGAATGGCCACGTGCGAATCGGCCTCGGCCCAGCCATGCCCCGGGAAGTGCTTGCCGCAGGCCGCCATGCCGGCGGCATTCATGCCGCGGATGAACGCCCCGGCCAACTGCGTAGCACGCAGCGGGTCGCCCTCGAAGGCGCGGCTGCCCACCACGGCACTGCGCTGGTGATCAAGGTCAAGCACCGGAGCGAAGCTCAGGTCCAGGCCCACTGCCAGCACTTCGGTCGCCATCAGCCAGCCACACTGCTCGGCCAGGTATTCAGCGTTGTCGTTGTCGGCCAGCGCGCGCATGGCGGGCAGGCGCACAAAGCCCTGGCGCAGGCGTTGCACACGGCCGCCCTCCTGGTCCACCGCCAGAATCAGATCGGGGCGTATGGCGCGGATGGATGCGCATAGCTCACGCACCTGGCGCGGGCTGTCGATATTGCGGGCGAAGATGATCAGGCCGGCCACTTCGGGCTGGCGCAGCAGGTGACGGTCTTCGGCGGTCAGCCATTTACCGGCGATGTCCACCATCAGGGAGCCTTGCAGACTGACGGTCATGGGTATTCCTTAATTGAAGACTGAACAGAAGCGGCGCTAGCTTAGCCCAAGCGCCCCGCCGCGCCCAGCCTTCAGGCCTTGGCCGTGGCGGCGCTGCTCTTGGTGCGTGGGCGCAGCTGTGCAGTGGCCATGGCCGGGTCGGTGACGCCACTGTCCGCCCGCATGCCGGCCGCCAGGAACGGCACCATCAGGCGCATGACCTGTTCGATGGACGTATTGATACCGAAGTCGGTTTCGGCGATGGCCCGCAGGGCCTTGATGCCGGACATGCTGAACGCGGCCGCCCCCAGCATGAAGTGCACGCGCCAGAACAGCTCCAGCGGCGGAATACGGGGGGCCGCCTCGTTGACCAACAGCATGTAGCGGCGGAACACCTTGCCGTACATATCTTCCAGGTAACGCCGCAAGTGCCCTTGGCTCTGGCTGAAGGCAAGGCCCAGCAGCCGCATGAAGATCGACAGGTCGTTGTTGCTGCGCGGCTGCACAGCCAATGCCTGCTCCACCAGCATTTCCAGCAGCTCTTCCAGGCTTGGCTTGTGCTCGGGCTTGGCCTGGCGGCGTTCCAGTTCACGCTCGAGGCTGGCGCAGAACGGGCCCAGGAAGCGCGAGAACACAGCCTGGATAAGCGCTTTTTTGGAACCGAAGTGATAGTTGACCGCCGCCAGGTTGACCCCGGCCTTGCTGGTAATCAGCCGCAGCGAGGTTTCAGCGAACCCCCTTTCCGCGAACAGCTGCTCGGCAGCATCGAGAATGCGTTCAACGGTTTCCGATTGGGCCATGACTACTCCGACTACTCCGCCAGACAAATAGTTGTTTGAAACATACGTTTCAGCCCTGCATCTGTCAAGGCTCGGTGACCGGGCGGTCGCCGTTGGAAAACAGCGCGCGTCGTGCCTCCGGGAGGGGGCGTTCGACTTTTCTTGCAACGTGTGGCTTGAAGCTTATCCAGTACTGTATATAATCCCAGTCACTGTACAAAAAGCCAGAGCGCCCAACATGCTGAAACTGACGCCACGCCAAGCCGAAATTCTCGCGTTCATCAAGCGTTGCCTGGAAGACAACGGTTTCCCGCCCACACGTGCCGAGATCGCTCAGGAACTGGGCTTCAAATCGCCCAACGCTGCCGAAGAACACCTCAAGGCCCTCGCCCGCAAGGGTGCCATCGAAATGACCCCAGGTGCATCCCGCGGCATCCGCATCCCGGGCTTCGAAGCCAAGGCCGAAGAAAGCGGCCTGCCCATCATCGGCCGTGTGGCTGCCGGTGCACCGATCCTTGCCGAGCAGCACATCGAGCAATCGTGCAACATCAACCCCGCGTTCTTCCACCCCCAGGCCGACTATTTACTGCGCGTGCACGGCATGAGCATGAAGGACGTCGGTATCCTGGACGGCGACCTGCTGGCAGTACACACCTGCCGTGAAGCACGCAACGGCCAGATCGTGGTGGCCCGCATCGGCGACGAAGTGACCGTCAAGCGCTTCAAGCGCGAAGGCAGCAAAGTCTGGCTGCTGGCCGAAAACCCCGAATTCGCCCCCATCGAAGTCGACCTGAAAGAACAGGAACTGGTGATCGAGGGCTTGAGCGTCGGCGTCATTCGCCGCTGATCCAGGAGGCGTCATGCAGCAGTTCATTCACGTACCCGAGCAAGCCCAGTTGCCGTTGTTCGAAGCATTCCTTGCCCAACCCGTACTTCCTGGCTTAAAGGCCAGCGAACTGGCACGCAAGCACAGCGACCCCGAGCTTTTCAGCGAACTGTCGCTGCGTGGCGCCCAAGGGCACTGCCAAAACCTGCTGGCACCCGTACTGCGTGAGCTGAGCGAAGAAGACGAAACCCGCTGGCTGACCCTGATCGCGCCGCCGTCGAGCCTGACCCAGGCCTGGCTGCGCGACGCAGGCCTCAACCGTGAACGGATCCTGCTGCTGCAACCCCGTAGCAATCAGAGCCCATTGCAGCTGGCCTGCGAAGCCCTGCGCCTGGGCCTTAGCCACACAGTGGTCAGCTGGCTGGGTAGCGTGAATGCCACTGCCCGCCAGCAACTGCTACGGGCAGCCACTACCGGAAATGCACAAAGCCTGAACATCCGCCTCGGCTGATGTTCAGGCTTTGCCTGTTACTTCAAAACGCCAGGCACCTGCTGCACCCTCAGGGTTCAGTGCAGCACCCGCGGCCCTTCATCACGCTCAGCCTCACCTTCCATCAGGCGACCGGCCATCTGCACACCCACGCTGAGCATGGCCTTGGCCACTTCAACATGCTGACCCTGCAGGAATACCTTGGCGTCTTCCGAGAAATCCAAGGTTACCAGTGAGCCTTCATCCTCGGCGCGACGCAGTTCGATGCGGCCATCAGGCAACTCGACAATTTCCAGAAAAGACGTAGACATAAATGGCAGTTCTCCGCGAAAGGCCAGTATTGTATCAGCCGTTGCCGTGATCAGCACTCACTCAACGCGTCGCGAAAACGCCTGACCAGGCCTTTGAGGTTATTGCGCCAGCTTTCCAGCTCGGCACGGGACGACGCTGGTTGCTCGGGCTCGTCAAGGTTCACGGCTTGGATCAGCGGCTGAGTAACATCGGTTTTTGGCGCTTTCCTGGCGACAGGTGGTCGGAACAAATCGGCATAAGCACTGAGCATTTGCGCCAGCCAGGTTTCACGCTGGCGCGCCAGCTCCAGCAGCTCGGCCACCTCGGGGATGGCAATACCGTTCAGGCTGTCGTCGGCCAGCGCCTGCTCCACAGTTGCCACCACCGGCAGGCGGTAGAAAGCACCAATTTCATGGCACATGCCCAGTAGCGCGCCGTACAGGTGAAACAGCGCCGACTCGCGCTCGGCCTGTACCAGGCCCTGGGCATTCATGGCCTGGCTTTGCTCGGCCTTGGCCATGGCCTCGAGGGCGAGGCCGGCAAAGAACAGTTTCTGGTTGGTGCGGGTGTAGGTTTCCTGGGCCATTTCTGTGCCCTCCCTTCAGGCTGCAAGGCAAGTTTCTGCATCATAAATGATTGGGGCCGCTAAGCGGCCCCAATTACAGCACTGAAGGCTCAGCGCTTGTCTTCTACCTTCCACGCGCCACCGTCGTAGAACGCCTTCCAGCCGGTAGGCTTGCCATCAACCTCGGACTGCACGTACTGCTCCTTGGTCTTGCGGCTGTAGCGGATCACTGCAGGGCGGCCGTCCGGGTCCTTCTGCGGCGCATCGCACAGGAAGTGGTACTTCGGGTCGATCTCGTGCTTGTGCGGCACGATTTCCATGACCAGTGGTGCCCGGGTTTCGCGGTTCTTGGGGAACTGGCTGGCCGCCAGGAACAACCCCGAGGCGCCATCGCGCAGCACGTAGGTGTCGTCCACCTTCTCGCACTTGAGCTCAGGCATGTCCACCTTGTCCATCTTCGGTGGCGCTGCCTCACCGCTTTTCAGCAGTTTGCGGGTGTTCTTGCAAGCCGGGTTGGTGCAGCCGAAGAACTTGCCGAACCGGCCGGTCTTCAGTTGCATCTCGCTACCGCACTTGTCGCATTCCAGGCTTGGCCCTTCGTAACCCTTGATGCGGTAGTTGCCTTCTTCGATTTCGTAGCCAGGGCAGTCCGGGTTGTTACCGCAGATATGCAGCTTGTGCTTCTCATCCAGCAAGTAGGCATCCATCGCCGTGGCGCAGATCGGGCAACGGTGCTTGCCCAACAGCACCCGCGACTCGGACTCGCCCTCGTCGTCCGCAGCGATCTCATCGCCGGGCACCAGGTTGACGGTCGCCTTGCAGCGTTCTTTCGGCGGCAGGCTGTAGCCAGAGCAGCCAAGGAATACGCCAGTGGAAGCAGTACGAATCATCATTGGCCGGCCACATTCCTTGCACGGAATATTGGTCATGGTCGGCTGGTTGGCGCGCATGCCGTCTTCGCTCGACTCGGCCGTCTGCAGCTTCTTGCTGAAGTCGCCATAGAACTCGTCGAGCACGTTCTTCCAGTCACGCTCGCCCTGGGCCACGTCGTCGAGGTTCTCCTCCATGTCGGCGGTAAAGCCGTAGTCCATCAGGTTGGAGAAGCTTTCCGACAGGCGCTCGGTGACGATGTCGCCCATTTTCTCGGAGTAGAAGCGGCGGTTGTGCAGGGTCACATAACCACGGTCCTGGATGGTGGAAATGATCGCCGCGTAGGTCGACGGGCGACCGATGCCGCGCTTTTCCATTTCCTTTACCAGGCTGGCTTCGGTGAAGCGTGCCGGCGGCTTGGTGAAGTGCTGGCTCGGGTCGATCTGCAGCAACTTCAGCGCTTCGCCCTGGACCATTTCCGGCAGTACGTCGTCTTCACCCGGTTTGCTCTGCTGTGGCAGCACACGGGTATAACCGTCGAACTTCAGGATACGGCCCTTGGCGCGCAGCTCGAAATCGCCGGCAGCCACGGTGACACTGGTAGACAGGTACTGCGCCGGCGGCATCTGGCAAGCCAGGAACTGGCGCCAGATCAGCTCGTACAGGCGCTCGGCGTCGCGCTCCATGCCACTGAGCTTGGTCGGGTGTGTATTCACGTCCGACGGGCGAATCGCTTCGTGCGCTTCCTGGGCGCCTTCTTTGCTGCCGTAGACCAGCGGTGCATCCGGCAGGTACTGCTTGCCGAACTCACGCTCGATGTAGCTGCGTGCCATGTCCAGGGCATCGGCCGACAGGTTGGTCGAGTCGGTACGCATGTACGTGATGTAGCCAGCTTCGTACAAGCGCTGGGCCATCATCATGGTCTTCTTCACGCCGAAGCCCAGGCGGTTGCTGGCGGCCTGCTGCAGGGTGGAGGTAATGAACGGCGCCGACGGCTTGCTGCTGGTCGGGCGGTCTTCGCGCTTGACCACGCTGTAGCTGGAAGCCTTGAGCTTCTCCAGCGCGGCCATGGCCTGGGCTTCGTTCAGCGGCTTGAACGCCTCGCCATTTTCGCGCGCCACTTCGAAACGCACCTTGGCGTTTTTCGCGGTGCCGAGGTCGGCGTGGATTTCCCAGTATTCTTCGGGGATGAACGCGCGAATTTCACGCTCGCGCTCTACCACCAGCTTGACCGCTACCGACTGCACGCGACCGGCGGACAGGCCACGGGCAATCTTGGCCCACAACAGCGGCGACACCATGTAGCCCACCACACGGTCAAGGAAACGCCGAGCCTGCTGGGCGTTGACCCGGTCGATGTCCAGCTCGCCCGGTTGCGAGAAGGCTTCCTGAATCGCCTTCTTGGTAATTTCGTTGAACACCACGCGCTTGTAGCGGGCGTCGTCACCACCGATGGCCTCGCGCAGGTGCCAGGCAATGGCTTCCCCTTCGCGGTCCAAGTCGGTTGCGAGATAGATGGTGTCGGCATCCTTGGCCAGGCGGCGCAGCTCTTCGATCACCTTTTCCTTGCCAGGCAGGATCTCGTACTTGGCTTTCCAGCCGTGGTCGGGGTCGACACCCATGCGCGACACCAGCTGGCGACGGGCCTTTTCCTTGGGTGAAAGCGCCGGGGCCTCACCCGCAGCCTTACCACGCTTGGCGGCCGGCTCTTTGCTTGCGCTGGCCGAACCGCTGGTGGGGAGGTCTCGGATATGGCCGATACTCGACTTCACCACGTACTGGTTGCCCAGGTACTTGTTGATGGTCTTGGCCTTGGCCGGGGATTCCACAATGACCAGCGATTTGCCCATGGATCGGAGTATTCCTGAATCTGAAGATGAAAAACGCGTCAGGTGCCGACACGCGGCACCGCTATATATAGTGGCAAAAGTGTGAGGTCAAGTTCGAACGATCATGCGTGCGACTTGCCCAGCAACCCGGGCAGCCCCTCTTCGGCCTTGACCAAAGCAAAGCGTGGCACCTGCTCGCCGTCAACCTCGACGGACTCCTGGAACATCGAAAGTGGCCTCACCCAGAAGCTGTAGTCACCATACAGGCACTGGTAAAAAACCATCCACTCTTCGCTCTCGGAGTGCCGCGCAACGCTGAAGACACGGTACTCAGGCCCTTTGTAATGCCGGTAGACGCCTGGCTGTATCTGCATGTTGCACACCCTCCTGAATAAAACCTGAAAAAACAAAACCGGGGCACAAGGCCCCGGTTGCTGTCCAGCGGCGCGATCAGACGCGTTCGAAGACAGTGGTGATACCTTGGCCGAGGCCGACGCACATGGTCGCCACCCCGAGGGTACCGCCATTTTGCTTCATGACATTGAGCAGGGTGCCGGAAATACGTGCCCCAGAGCAACCGAACGGGTGCCCCAAAGCGATGGCGCCGCCGTGCAGGTTAACCTTCTCATCCATCTTGTCGAGCACTTTCAAATCTTTCAGCACTGGCAAGGCCTGTGCAGCGAAGGCTTCGTTGAGCTCGATGAAGTCGATGTCTGCCATGGTCAGCCCGGCACGCTTGAGGGCTTTCTGGGTCGATGGCACCGGGCCGTAGCCCATGATCGCCGGGTCCACACCTGCCACCGCCATCGAGCGGATTACCGCCAACGGCTGGATACCCAGGTCCATGGCGCGCTGGCCAGACATGACGATCATGCACGACGCGCCGTCGGTGATCTGCGACGAAGTACCGGCCGTGACCGAGCCCCCTTTGGGGTTGAATGCCGGCTTGAGCGACGCCAGGCCTTCGAGGGTGGTTTCCGGGCGAATGGTTTCGTCGTAATCGAACACCTTCAGGAAGCCGTTCTCGTCGTAGCCCTGCATCGGGATGATTTCATCCTTGAACTTGCCTTCGACCGTAGCCTTGTGGGCCAACTGGTGCGAACGCAAGCCAAACAGGTCCTGCTGCTCACGGGTGATGCCATGCATCTTGCCGAGCATTTCTGCAGTGAGGCCCATCATCCCGGAAGCCTTGGCGGCATGCAAGGACAGGTGCGGGTTAGGGTCCACGCCGTGCATCATGCTGACATGGCCCATGTGCTCCACGCCACCGACCACGAAGACATCGCCGTTGCCGGTCATGATGGCCTGGGCGGCAGTGTGCAGCGCGCTCATCGACGAGCCGCACAGGCGGCTGACGGTTTGCGCAGCGGAGGTGTGCGGGATCTGCGTCATCAGCGAAGCCATGCGGGCGATGTTCCAGCCCTGCTCCAGGGTCTGGTTGACGCAGCCCCAGATCACGTCCTCGACCTCTTTGGGGTCGACCTTGCCGTTGCGCTCCAGCAGCTTGCTGATCAGGTGCGCCGACATGTCTTCGGCGCGGGTGTTGCGGTGCATGCCACCCTTGGAGCGGCCCATCGGCGTGCGACCGAAGTCGACAATCACCACGTCTCTTGGATTCAGGCTCATATCAAATCTCTCGCTCTAGCTCGTTGACCGCTCAGTTGAAGAAGCGCTGGCCATTCTTGGCCATTTCGCGCAGCTTGGCGGTCGGGTGGTACAGCGGCCCCAGGTCGGCATAGCGATCGGCCAGGGCAACGAATTCGGCGACACCGATCGAGTCGATGTAGCGCAGCGCACCACCGCGGAAGGGAGGGAAACCAATGCCGTAGACCAGCCCCATGTCGGCTTCGGCAGCGGTCTCGACGATGCCGTCTTCCAGGCAGCGCACGGTCTCCAGGCACAGCGGCACCATCATCCAGTTGACGATGTCTTCATCGGTGACTTCACGCTGCTCGAACACGATCGGCTTGAGCACGTCGAGCACGGTGGCGTCGAACACTTTCTTCGGCTTGCCACGCTTGTCGGTTTCGTAGGCGTAGAAACCCTTGCCATTCTTCTGCCCCAGGCGGTTGGCCTCGTACAGGGCATCCACCGCCGAGCGGCGCTCGTCCTTCATGCGGTCAGGGAAACCTTCGGCCATCACGTCACGGCCGTGGTGGCCGGTGTCGATGCCTACCACGTCCATCAGGTAGGCCGGGCCCATTGGCCAGCCGAACTTTTCCATGACCTTGTCGATGCGCACGAAGTCGACACCGGCGCTGACCAGCTTGGCAAAGCCGCCGAAGTACGGGAACAGCACGCGGTTGACCAGGAAGCCCGGGCAGTCGTTGACCACGATCGGGTTCTTGCCCATTTTCTTGGCATAGGCCACGGTGGTGGCCACCGCCACTTCACTGGACTTCTCGCCACGGATCACTTCCACCAGCGGCATCATGTGCACCGGGTTGAAGAAGTGCATGCCGACGAAGTTTTCCGGACGCTTGAGCGCCTTGGCCAGCAGGTTGATGGAGATGGTCGAAGTGTTGGAGGCAAGGATCGCATCGTCCTTGACCTGCCCTTCCACTTCCGCCAGCACCGCCTGTTTGACTTTCGGGTTCTCGACCACGGCCTCGACCACGATGTCGACATTGGCAAAGTCGCCATAGGACAGGGTCGGGCGGATGGCATTGAGCGCCTCGGCCATCTTGGCCGGGGTCAGGCGGCCCTTTTCGACGCGGTTGCCAAGCAGTTTGGAGGCCTCGTTCAAGCCCAGCTGGATGGCTTCCTCGCGGATGTCCTTCATCAGGATCGGGGTGCCCTTGACCGCGGACTGGTAGGCGATGCCGCCCCCCATGATACCGGCGCCAAGCACGGCAGCCTGCTTCACGTCGTGGGCGATTTCGTCGTGCGCCTTAGCCTTGCGCTTGAGCTCCTGGTCGTTCAGGAACAGGCCGATCAGGCTCTCGGCAACCGAGGTCTTGGCCAGTTTGGCAAACCCGGC
Source organism: Pseudomonas sp. NBRC 111127 (assembly GCF_001320345.1). Classification (NCBI taxonomy): domain Bacteria; kingdom Pseudomonadati; phylum Pseudomonadota; class Gammaproteobacteria; order Pseudomonadales; family Pseudomonadaceae; genus Pseudomonas; species Pseudomonas sp. NBRC 111127. The sequence goes on from NZ_BCBD01000007.1 coordinate 41,131, forward strand.
CGCTTCGACTTCCAGCGCCTTGTCGCGGCCGAAGTTGGCGGCCTTCTGGATGCTCTTGATGGCTTCGACCGGGGCCGGGTAGTTCGGCCCGGCCTGCCCGGCAACGAAGCCCTTGGCAGTTTCGAACGCCATCATCTGTTCGATGGCGTTGAGCTTGAGTTTTTCCAGCTTGGGTTGGCGTTTGGCCTTGTAGTCGAGCTCGCCGCTGATGGCGCGCTTGATCAGGTCGATGGCGCCAGCCTGCAGCAGCTCGGGCGCAACCACGGCATCGACGGCGCCGACTTTGAGGGCGTCTTCGGCGCGGTTTTCCTTGCCGGCAGCGATCCACTCGATGGCGTTGTCCGAACCGATCAGGCGCGGCAGGCGCACGGTGCCGCCAAAGCCCGGGTAGATGCCCAGCTTGACTTCCGGCAGGCCGATCTTGGCGCTGCTGGACATGACACGGTAATCGGCGGCAAGGCACATTTCCAGGCCGCCACCCAGGGCGATGCCATTGATGGCCGCGACGGTCGGCACTTCGAGGTCTTCGAAGGCGTTGAAGATGCGGTTGGCTTCCAGGTTGCCGGCGACCAGTTCGGCCTCGGGCAGCTTGAAGTTGTCGACGAACTCGGTGATGTCGGCGCCGACGATGAACACGTCCTTGCCACTGCTGACGATGACGCCCTTGACCGAGGCGTCGGCCTGGATGGCGCCTACGGCCTCGCGCAGCTCGTTCAGGGTCAGGCGGTTGAACTTGTTGACGGACTCACCCTTGAGGTCGAACTTGAGCTCGACGATGCCACTTTCAAGAGCCTTAACCGTGATGGCTTTACCTTCGTAAATCATCAACTGATCTCCACGATATGGAAGCTGAACTGTACACGCCGATCGCTGCAGCGGAAGCAGGCCTAACTGCCCCGCCCAGGCACACCCGTCAGCGCGCTAGTCGGAAGTATGGCTTGGCGTGGTGACATACAAACGCTCAATTCATACGCCCGTTTGATTTGGGTGTGCACACATTCTCCGAAAAGATCTGCGTTGTCAAATGCTCACGAGCACGAAGAAAACGCGACTTTCCGGTCATTTTGTACCGTGCGCGCAGCAAACCATGATGACAGTGATCACCGGTCATTCATGCCAGCGATCGACCCGCGGGATTGCACAGGCGCTGCACATTTTCGCTTGCGCGCCGAGCGGGTATGGCTACACTGCCACTTGCGTGAATGAATACCCGGCCTGCCTGGCCTTTTCTGCGAAAGCAGAACGCAAAGCGGCGACTTGGCACCCCACCCCTTCAGGGGTATGCCAAGCCGCCGCTTTGTCGTTGTAGGAGCGGCATTGTGTCTTGAGAGGGGATTAGACCTGGTCATTCACCGTTCCACTTGTGGGAGCGGGCTTGCCCGCGAACACCGGCGCAGCCGGTGCCAGACACCGCGTCGCCTTCTTCGCGGGCTTGCCCGCTCCCACAGGTGAATCGCGCAGGCTTCAAATTTTGAGAAAGACAGTTGCTGCTGCAAATACGGCGGCCACTCCAAGCCAGCGCAGAGCCCCTGTGGGAGCGGGCATGCCCGCGAACACCGGCGCAGCCGGTGCCCTCCACCGCGTCGCCTGCTTCGCGGGCTTGCCCGCTCCTACAGGTGAATCGCGCAGGCTTTTCAAATTTTGAGAAAGAGAGTTACTCCTAAAGGGATCGTGTTTAGCTGAACTCAGGCGAGGGTTTCGAGGACGTAGGCAACATCCTGCAATACAGCCGTATCGCCCCGTTCAGTCCAGTACAACGCGATCATCCGGGCATCGGCCTCTACCTTGTAAACGCTCGCCGGCAAGCGCGCCAGTGCCTCCACGAAGCGCGGGTCTTCGCAGGGTTCGCGGTACTGGTTCCACCACACCCCCGGGCTGACCTGCCAGTAGCTGAAGCTGTTCTGGTGCCCACGGCGGCGCGCCCGGTGGTACTGCGGGCAAGGACTTGGCGGCTCCTTCTCCAGCCAGTGCGGCCACTGTTGCGGGGCCAGCTGCATGGCCAACCCCATGCGTCGGGCTTCCAGGCGCAGCTTCATCTGCTCGCTCTGCTTGCGCGAACTGCGCAACCAGGAAAACGGGCTGAGAATCAGCGCAAGGATTGACACCACCAGCAATACCGTCATATCAGTAGATTCCATAAAGCGTTGCAAATGAGCTGGTTAGCCATTTTTCACGGAAGACCCGCCCGAAAGCGACCATACTTCCTTTATCGCGATTGTCAGGAGTACTGCTCATGCCCTACGAACATTTGTTGGTCGCGGTCGACCTGACCGAAGAATGCGACCCGGTGATCAAGCGCGCCATGGCCTTGGCCGCCCCATCGAACGCCAAGGTATCGCTGGTGCATATCGTCGAGCCAATGGCCATGGCGTTTGGCGGCGATGTGCCGATGGACCTGTCGCAACTGCAACAACAGCAGTTCGACCAGGCCAAAGAGCGCATGGACCGGTTGTTCAACAAGTACCCGGACATTAATCGGGGCGACTCGCACCTGACCTACGGCCAACCTCGCCAGGAAATTCACCAGCTTGCCAAGGAACAACACTGCGACCTGATCGTGGTCGGCAGCCATGGCCGCCACGGCCTGGCGTTGCTGTTGGGGTCCACGGCCAATGACGTGCTGCACGGTGCGCCGTGTGACGTGCTGGCGGTACGCTTGCAGAAGAAAGACTGATCCGACCTGGTCCGGCCCTATCGCCGGCAAGCCAGCTCCCACAGAGGCACCATGGATTTCAAGCCTTATGGTGTCCCTGTGGGAGCTGGCTTGCCGGCGATAGGGCCGGACCAGGCTAACAACTATCAGCCTTCCAGCTCAGCCCAGCGCTCCACCAGTACATCCAGCTCACCCTGCAACTTCTCGATCCTGGCCAGCACTGCCGAAGTTTCCGCAATCGGCCGCTGATAGAAGCCCGCCGCATTCACCTCTTCCTGAGCTTCAGCCATGCGCTGCTCCAGCGCGTCGATCTGCCCCGGCAGCATCTCCAGCTCACGCTGCAGCTTATAGCTGAGCTTTTTCTTCGATGCCTCTTCCACCACCGGCGCAGCAACAGGCGCAGGCTTGGCCTCGACCTTCTCCACCACCGCGCTGTTGAGAGCCGACTTGCCGCCCTTGCTCTCGGTCACGCCCAGCAGCTTCGGCGAGCCGCCCTGGCGAATCCAGTCCTCATAACCCCCTACATACTCGCGCACCTTGCCCTCGCCTTCGAACACCAGGGTGCTGGTGACGACGTTGTCGAGGAAGGCCCGGTCGTGGCTGACGATCAGCACGGTGCCCTTGTAGTTGGACAGCACCTCTTCGAGCAGTTCGAGGGTTTCCACGTCCAGGTCGTTGGTCGGTTCGTCGAGTACCATCAGGTTGGCCGGCTTGCTGAACAGCTTGGCCAGCAGCAGGCGGGCACGCTCCCCCCCCGACAGCGCCTTGACCGGCGTGCGCGCACGCTGGGGGCTGAACAGGAAGTCGCCCAGGTAACTGAGCACATGGCGGTTCTGCCCATCGATCTCGATGAAGTCACGGCCTTCGGCGAGGTTGTCGATCACCGTCTTTTCCAGCTCGAGCTGGTGGCGCATCTGGTCGAAATAGGCCACTTCCAGCTTGGTGCCGCGCTCGACCTTGCCTGAAGTGGGCTCCAGGTCACCGAGCATCAACTTCAGCAAGGTGGTCTTGCCGGTACCGTTGGCACCCAGCAGGCCGATACGGTCTTCGCGCTGCAGGACCATGGAGAAGTCCTTGACCAGCATCGGCCCTTCGGGATGATGGAAACTCACGTTTTCCAGCACCATGACCTGCTTGCCGGACTTTTCCGCCGCCTCGATCTGGATATTGGCCTTGCCCTGGCGTTCGCGGCGCTCGCCACGCTCTACCCGCAGGGCCTTCAAGGCACGCACGCGACCTTCGTTGCGGGTACGGCGGGCCTTGATGCCCTGGCGAATCCACACTTCTTCCTGGGCCAGGCGCTTGTCGAACAGCGCGTTGGCGGTTTCTTCGGCGGCCAGTGCGGCCTCCTTGTGCACCAGGAAGCTGGCGTAGTCGCCGTTCCAGTCGATCAGGCCGCCACGGTCCAGTTCAAGGATGCGGGTGGCCAGGTTCTGCAGGAACGACCGGTCGTGGGTAATGAACAGCACCGCGCCGTTGAAGCCGCGCAGGGCCTCTTCGAGCCAGGCAATGGCGCCGATGTCCAGATGGTTGGTCGGCTCGTCGAGCAGCAGCAGGTCGGGCTCCGACACCAGCGCCTGGGCCAGCAGCACACGGCGGCGCCAGCCACCGGACAGCTCGGCCAGGGTCTTGTCGGCAGGCAGTTGCAGGCGGCTGAGGGTGCTTTCCACCACCTGCTGCAGGCGCCAGCCGTCGCGGGCTTCCAGTTCGTGCTGAACGTGCATGAGCTTTTCCAGGTCATCGTCGCCCTGGATGTTCATGCTCAGGTGGTGGAACTGCGCCAGCAGTTCACCCACGCCGTCGAGGCCGGCCGCGACCACGTCGAACACCGTGCGCTCATCGGCCACCGGCAGTTCCTGCGGCAGTTCGCCGATCTTCAGGCCCGGCGCACGCCAGATTTCCCCGTCGTCGCCCTTCTGCTCGCCCTTGACCAGGCGCAGCATGCTCGACTTGCCGGTGCCGTTGCGGCCGATGATGCACACCCGCTCGCCACGAGCGATCTGCCAGGACACTTTGTCCAGCAGCGGCATGGCGCCGAATGCGAGGGACACATCGCTGAATTTGAGCAGGGTCATGTTGGTCTCCATAAATCGGGCGCGCATTCTACCTGAGTTGGGCCCCCGACGGCAGCTGCCAGGCCAATCGATGCACCCGTGGCGACATCCGGTCGACGTTAATATGCCGATACAAGCACAGTGCTTTCACCTGCTGCCGGCAAACGGCTAAGCTAAGGCAATAGCTTCCAACAGTGCTGGCTCCGCCGTCACTTCCCCATGGTTCAACTGCCCGGACGTATCATGCGCAGCCGCCTGTTACAAATTGCTTCCTGCCTGCTGCTGACCGCTGCCACCAGCGCGGCACAGGCCACCGACCTCACCCTGCAGCGCCAGTACTACGACGAGGCCAAACGCGCGCTGGCCAAAGGCGACAAAGGCCCCTACCTGCGCTATGCCCAGGCTCTGAGCGACTACCCGCTGACCCCGTACCTGGCCTACGACGAGCTCACCGCCCGCCTGAAAAGCGCCAGCAACCAGGAAATCGAGGCGTTCCTCGCCAAGCATGGCGACCTGCCCCAGGCCAACTGGATGAAACTGCGCTGGTTGCGCTGGCTGGCCGAACGCGGCGAGTGGGACACCTTCGTCAAGTACTACGACCCCAAGCTCAACTTCACCGAGCTCGATTGCCTCAACGGCCAGTACCAGCTCAGCCATGGCCTGCGTGCCGAAGCCAACGCCACCGCCGAAAAGCTGTGGAACGTGGGCAAGTCGCAACCTGCCGCGTGCGACACACTGTTCGGCATGTGGGCCGCTGAAGGCCAGCTGACCGAGAGCAAGCGCTGGCAGCGCACCAAGCTGGCAGCCCAGGCGCGCAATTACAGCCTGGCCAACAGCCTGGTCAACGGCCTGACCACCCTCGGCGCACAAGGCCGGCTGCTGGTCGACGTGGCACAGAAGCCTGAGCTGCTCAACCAGCCATCACGCTTTGCCCCGGCCAACGAGGCGATGGCCGATGTGGTCAGCCTGGGCCTGCGCCGCCTGGCGCGCCAGGACCCGGAGCGGGCCATGGCGCTGCTGGACGACTACGCCCAGCGCATGCATTTCTCCCGCGACGAAAAGGTGGCCATCGCCCGCGAAATCGGCCTGACCCTGGCCCGCCGCTACGACCCGCGTGCGCTCGACTTGATGACCCGCTACGACCCTGAGCTGCGCGACAACACCGTCAGTGAATGGCGCCTGCGCCTGCTGCTGCGCCTGGGCCGCTGGGAAGACGCCTACGAGCTGACCCGGCGCCTGCCTCAGGACCTGGCCAGCAGCAGCCGCTGGAAGTACTGGCAAGCGCGCAGCCTGGAGCTGGCACAGCCGAACAACCCGCAGATCCCGCTGCTGTACAAGACCGTGGCGCGCGAGCGTGACTTCTATGGTTTCCTCGCCGCCGACCGGGCCAAGACACCGTACCAACTGAACAACAAACCCCTGTTGCTGAGCCCGCAACTGGTGAAGAAAGTACGCAATACGCCCGGCATCCAGCGGGCGCTGGAATTCCATGCCCGCGGCCAGATCGTCGAAGGCCGCCGCGAGTGGTACCACGTCAGCCGGCACTTCAACCGCGATGAAATGGTGGCGCAGGCGCGCCTGGGTTATGAATTGCGCTGGTACTTCCCGGCCATCCGCACCATCAGCCAGGCCCAGTACTGGGACGACCTGGACATCCGCTTCCCGATGGCCCACCGCGATACCCTGGTGCGCGAAGCCAACGTGCGCGGCCTGCATTCGAGCTGGGTATTTGCCATTACCCGCCAGGAAAGCGCGTTCATGGAAGACGCACGCTCCCCGGTCGGCGCCAGCGGCCTGATGCAACTGATGCCGGCTACCGCCAAGGAAACGGCCCGCAAGTTCAGCATTCCGCTTGCCTCACCGGCACAAGTACTCAACCCGGACAAGAACATCCAGCTGGGCGCCGCCTACCTGAGCCAGGTGCACAGCCAGTTCAACGGCAACCGGGTCCTGGCCTCGGCAGCCTACAATGCCGGGCCGGGGCGCGTGCGCCAGTGGCTGAGGGGCGCCAAGCACCTGAGTTTCGATGTGTGGGTGGAGTCGATCCCGTTCGACGAAACCCGCCAATACGTGCAGAACGTGCTGTCGTATTCGGTGATCTACGGGCAGAAACTGAATGCACCGCAGCCGCTGGTGGATTGGCATGAGCGGTATTTCGATGACATGTAAGGTTCGCTGAGCCCTTGCCGGCCTGTTCACGGGCAAACCTGTGAACAGGCCGGTGCCAGCACACAGCTATTCCAGGATTTCCACGCCCATCCCGACCTCAAGCCACCCGCTGCCATCCACCGCCAGATTCTGCCCGAACAGGATATCGCCTTCCTTTTCGCGGAAGGTCTTGAGCGTGGCCATCGGTTCACGGTCTTCACTGCGCTCGCCGGTGGCGGGGTCGATAGTGGTAAAGATGCACCTCACACTCGGTTTGAGCACCCGGAATTCGAGGGTGCCAATGCGGATCCTCTTCCAGCCATCCTCGGCGAAAGGCTCGGCGCCCTGCACTACCAGGTTCGGCCGAAAACGCAGCATCTCCATGGGCCGCCCCACGCGGCGGTCAAGCTCGTCCAGCGAGCCCTGGCCGATCAGCAACAAGGGGAAACCATCCGGAAAAGCCGCGCGATCGCTGTTGAAGCCATAACCGTTGGGCAAATAACGGGCACGCTGCTCCGGGCAATGCACCAGGCGCACAGCCTTGCCCAGCCACTCGCTCAGCCAGGCCGCCGCGCCATCGCCGGCGTCTGGCACGCGCAAGGTATCGCGCCAGATCGTCACGCCACGCAGGCCCTCATCGGCAGGTGGCACTGCCACCCTCAGCGAGGCGCGCCCAGGCGCCTGCAACAGCAGCTGGCCGCAGCCGTCATCGTGCGCCGCGATCTGGCCAAGGCGTGGCCAGGCACGTTGGGTCAGGAAGCGTCCGTTTTCTGCCTCGACCACCATCCAGCGCCGGTCGCCCTGCAGGCCCAGCAGCCCCACCGGCGAAGCGCGCAGGCTTTGCGCCTGGCACGACTTCACCGGGTATCGGTACAACTCACTCAGAAACATCCCTGCCGCCTCGCGTCTTGGCAAATGCCAAGCTTATACCGGGCAGGCGTGGCGATCACGCGGTGGCCGTATCCAGCAACAGGCGCTGCTTGACCACGTCGACCAGGCGATCGGGCTGGAACTTGGAGAGGAAGTTGTCGCAGCCCACTTTCTTGACCATGGATTCATTGAAACTGCCCGACAGCGATGTGTGCAGCACCACATAGAGTTGGCGCAGCCGCGCATCGCCACGAATCTCGGTGGTCAGGCGGTAACCGTCCATTTCCGGCATTTCGGCGTCGGTGAACACCATCAGCAGCTTCTCACACACGTCCTCGCCGGCATCGGCCCAACCCTTGAGCATGCGCAGTGCCTTCAGGCCATCACTGGCCACATGCAGTTTCATGCCCAACTGGGACAAGGTGTCGCGCAACTGCGCCAGGGCCACACTGGAGTCGTCCACCAGCAGCACCTCGCGGCCTCGCGCCCGTGCCAGCACGGGGTCGGCCAGTTTGTCGCCGGAAACCCGGGCGTTGTAAGGCACGATTTCAGCCAGCACCTTTTCCACGTCGATGACCTCGACCAGCTGCTCATCGACCTTGGTGATGGCAGTCAGGTAATGCTGGCGTCCGGCGCTGGACGGCGGCGGCATGATCGACTCCCAGTTCATGTTGACGATGCGGTCGACCCCTCCTACCAGGAAAGCCTGCACCGAGCGGTTGTATTCGGTGACGATGATGGTGCTGTCGGGCGTGGGTTGCAGCGGGCGCATGCCAATGGCCTGGGACAGGTCGATCACCGGCAACGTCTGCCCACGCAGGTTGACCACACCGCAGACGAACGCATGACGCTGGGGCATCAGGGTGAGCTTGGGCAGTTGCAGCACTTCCTGAACCTTGAACACGTTGATCGCGAACAATTGGCGGCCCGACAGGCGGAACATCAGGATTTCCAGGCGGTTCTCACCTACCAGTTGCGTGCGTTGGTCTACCGTGTCGAGAATGCCAGCCATTGGAAAGCCCCCAGGCTTGAGTCGAAAAAGGTGAATTGATCTACCCTGTATCGGCGGCTTCCCGCACACCTTGACCCTTGCGGGAAAATGCCGACCCGGCAATTGATATCACTTTACCATCATGCTTTACTGCCGGCACCCCGCTCGAATTCGGCAACCCGTATCAGGGAAACCCCTAGGGGCAGTCAGGTGAAACCTGATATTCGCGATATCCTTTAGCCATTAATGTGACGCCATTCTCATTGCATGAATGGAGTCAGGCTTTTGCTAGCTATCGTTGCGGCGTGCCCGTCACCTGCGCCTACCCCACGCGCGGGGACCTGATCATGGACACTGCCTTAGCGTTCGATAACGCACTGCAGGGCTTCCTGCTGGATGCCCAGGTACTGCTGACCCAGGCCCAGGAATGCCTGCAGCATCTGGAATTGATCGACAACGATCCAGACGCCTGCCGCTGCCTGGACAGCACCTTGGCCAGCCTCGCCGGGCAGGCCACCCGCCTGGGCGCGCGCGAAGTTGCCCATTACGCCACCGCGCTTCACCAGTTGCTGGCCCCAGCCTGCTACAGCGGCTGCCTGCAGCCAGAGGCATTGCCTGCGATCGAGGCGTGCCTGACCCTGCTGGCCTGGCAACTGGAGTTGCTCGACAGCCGAACCGGGCGGTTGAACCTGGATATCGGCGAGCAACTGGTGCTGCTGGGCGAGCTGGCCAAGGTCGTGCAGCAACCCCTTGCCCCTGCTTGCGCGTCTTGCGATGAAGCAGGCAAAACGTGCGATCACCCGCATGATGTCATGCGCTCCGGCAGCCATGGCAGCCGGTCGTACCGCGCGCATTAACCTGACCAGAAGTGCAACTAACTACATGCACTCAAGCCCTGCGCTGGTCGAACTTGCAAAGTTCGCAAAGTTTCAGGAAGGCCAAGTTGAATCATTACCGCCTTAGTTGCAGCGCGGGTGCGAGCAGCGGGATCCGCGGGTGGCACTTTGCTACCCGGCACCGCCCTGCCAACAGGCGTTTCGGAGCGTCACCCAGCCGCGACCGACACCGTACGAAGTGGTAATATGCGCCCCCACAAACACTTGCAATCACAAAAAAGTTTGCACATCAGGTGCTCGACCAAACAGCGGAAGTACTGCGCCAAAGCCTCTGACCCGCATTGTGCAAGGCCTCTATCAGCAATACTTCAGTGGCTTCCCTATTTATGCTCCCACGCTTGAAATTCTACATGCGTAGCTGCTGCCGCGTTGCCCTGCTGCGCTGGCTGACGGTCGGGCTGTGTGTGGCCTCGCTGGTCACCAACCTGATGCTGTACCTGGCCAACCTGGCTATCCCGGCTGGCCTGCTGCTTTTGCAGTTGGCCGCAACGCTGGCCGCCACCCTGCAGTTGGGATTGGGGGCGAGGTCGATCAGCCTGCGGCCGGCTGAACTGGCCGAGCGCATGCTGAAGGTGCAGGAAGACGAGCGGCAACACCTGAGCCGGGAGTTGCACGACGACATTGGCCAATTGCTGACTGCCGCCAAACTGCAACTGCAGTGGCTGAAACGGCGCATGCCGGCCGAGTTGCAGGGCCACTGCGATGCGCTGCACAGCACCCTGGATGACACCCTGGGCACGGTACGCAACGTGTCGAGCCTGCTCAACCCCAGGCAGTTGGCGAGTCTTGGGTTGGAAGCCAGCTTGCGCGCGCACTTGGTCCGCACGCTGGGCAGCAGCAGCGTACACTGGAGCCTGGCGTGCAACCAACGTCTGGGCGGCATTGACGATGCAGTGGCCATGGCAGTGTTCCGCATCACTCAGGAAGCGGTCACCAACATGCTGCGCCATGCCCAGGCACGCAACCTGGTTGTGCGCCTGCAACGCACCCCTGCCGGGCTGGCGTTGTCGATTCACGACGATGGCCGCGGCTTCGTCCCCGCCCGGCACCCGGCCGAGGCCGACCAGCGCGGCCTGGCCGGCATGCAGGAGCGGGTAACGGCCTTGCAGGGCAGCCTGCAGATCACCAGCCAGCCTGGCCAGGGTACACGGATAGAAGCGATGTTCCCGTGGCCACCGCGCACCCAGCAACGCGCCAGGAGTACTGTTGCCCATGACCTGTAGATTGCTGCTGGTCGACGACCACTCGCTGATCCGCGCCGGCGTACGTGCGCTGGTTTGCGATATTCCCGGCTACAGCGTGGTCGGTGAGGCCGACGATGGCAGCCAGTTGCTTGAGCAGGTGCGCGCACTGGCGCCGGACATTGTCCTGCTGGACATTTCCATGCGCTCGACCAGCGGACTGGACGCCCTGACCCAATTGCGGGCCTGCGGCAGCACCTGCAAGGTGCTGATCCTGTCGATGCACACCGATCCGGACCTGATCATGCGTGCCCTGGAAAGCGGTGCCCACGGTTACCTGCTCAAGGACACCAGTGCCACCGAGCTGGAGCAGGCGCTGGAGGCAGTACGCCACGGCGAGCGCTACCTGAGCCCGGCCATCGCCCACACCGTCATCAACCAGGCGCTGCAGCGCAACAGGCCGGGCGCACAGGGCGGCAGCGACCGGCACAACCTTACGGCGCGCCAGCTGGAGATCCTGCGCCTGATCGTGCGCGGCAAGTCGACCCGGGAAATTGCCACTGGCCTTGGCCTGTCGATCAAGACCGTGGAAACCCACCGCTCGCAAATCATGAAGCGCCTGCAAATTCATGACGTGGCTGGCCTGGTACTGTTTGCCGTGCGCGAAAAGATCATCAGCCTGGACGACTGAGCAGCGGCGACCCGGCAGGCAGGTGCAGGCGCAACGCTGCGGGCCGGGCTTCGAAACGCAAGTTGGTAGTCTGCAAGGGCTCGCCATCGAGGTTGAGGTCCAGGCCCTGGGCACTCTTGATCTCGACCCAGGGCAACCTGGCACGGACGAACAGGCCATCACCGGCCAGCAGGTCACGCAACGTGCCCAGCATTTCCTGTGGGGCAGGCAACACGGCGATATCGAGCAAGCCATCATCGACTACCGCATCCGGGCACAGCTCCTGCCCGCCTCCCGCCTGGCGGCCATTGCCGATACCCAGTGCCAGCAGGTCCCCTTGCCAGTGGAAATCCGGCCCTTGCAGCTCGACCGAAGCCGCCTGCAGTTCGCTGAAGCGTGTGAGGCCGGTGAACAGATAGGCCGCGGCGCCCAGAACCTTCTTCAGGTCTTCGGACGTATTGGCCGTGACCTGACTACCGAACCCGCCGGTGGCCATGTTGAGGAACAGCTGGTCGCCGGCCTGGCCCAGGTCTATGGGCTGTGCCGCCACGTTCAACAAGGCCAGCGCAGCGGCAGGCTCCAGCGGAATGCCGGCGGCCTTGGCAAAATCGTTGGCGGTGCCCAACGGCAGCAATACCAGGCTGGCATCGGTCCCGGCCTGCCCCATGGCCTCGGCCACATCGCGCAGGGTCCCGTCGCCGCCACCGGCGACAATGTGGCTGTAACCTGCCGCCAGCGCCTCGGTCACCAGGCGCTGGGCATCGCCCGCCTCCCAGGTGACCCGCACATCCAGCACCCAGCCTCTGTCGCGCATGTCGTGCACGGCATCGCGCAGTTCGTCGTTCATCGCCTGCTTGCCGTGCAGGACCAGCATTGCCTTGCGCGCTTGCATAGGCGCATCTCCCTGAGGTTGACCAACCCTATCTCGACCACGGGCACGCGTGGATCGTTGCATGTCGCGTTCAAAAACAGCCAGCGGCGTGTCGCGCGTGGCAGGCGGTGTTCCCTGCAGCAGCGCCGGCTCGGCTGGTAGTGAAGATAATGGCATTTTTTCCACAGCCGACAATGCCCGGCTATGCTGAGTCGAGACACTTTTGACAGGTTTTTGACCCTACAAGCGAATGAGCACAGGCGAGTCAGCATTTTGACTGTGAAATGCCCTGGCTTGCCCGCCACGGACGCACCTCCCGGCCCTCTCCTGCAACCGGCCGACAGGTGCGTCTTGCCCTCTGCAGCCGTCAGCGAGGACCACGGTCATGCGTATTCTCTGGACACTGCCTTACCTGCCTTGGCCGACCACCAGTGGCTGCAAGACTCGCCAATACCACCTGATCCGGGCACTGGCCCAGCGCGGCCACCGCATCACCTTGTTGGTGCAATCGAAGATACCCCTCAGCGACGCCGCACGCGAGGCACTGGAACCGTACCTCGAACGGCTGATAGTCCTGCCGCGCAGGCCGCTGCATAGCCCGCTGAACCTGCTGGCATCGCCGATCATCGACTACCCCATGCGGGCGATCATCAACGGCCTTTGCGCAGCGTTGCGGCACCGCTTCGAGCAGTTGCTGGAGGAACCTTGGGACGTGATCCAGATCGAGCACAGCTATAGCTTCCAGCCGTTCGAGAAGGCCCTGCAGGCCCGCGGCCTGCCCTTCATGCTCAGCGAACACAACCTGGAGTCGGTTACCGGCAGCGTCTGCCATGACCGCCTGCCGTTATGGCTACGCCCGCTCAATGCCTTCGACCGCTGGCGCTACCGGCGCTGGGAACAGCGCGTGCTGGGCCAGCCCACCGAGCTGGTAGCCGTCAGCGCTCACGACGCCGAGCTGATCGGGCAGATCAGCAGGCGCCCGGTGAATGTGGTGGTCAATGGCGTGGAATGTGATTTCTACCAGCAGGTGCAACCGGCGCTGCACAGCCAGCGCCTGCTGTTTGTCGGCAATTTTGAATACGGCGCCAACCTGGAAGCCATCGAGTGGGCGCTGGAAGACATCATGCCGCAGGTGTGGCTGAGCAACCCGGCCGTGCGCCTGGCGATTGCCGGGCATGCGATGCCGGCCAGCTGGAAGCTGCACTGGAATGACCCGCGGATCGAATGGCTCGGCTATCGACCCGATCTGCGTGAACTGCAAAGCCGCTCAGCCCTGTTTTTCGCGCCGCTGCGCTATGCCGGTGGCTCGAAGGTGAAAATTCTTGAAGCAATGGCTGCCGGCTTGCCGGTCATCAGTACCGGCAAGGGCGTTTCCGGCCTGGCGGTGAACAACGGCGAGCATTACCTGGGCAGCGATGACAGTGATCAACTGGCCCTGCTGATCACCCAGTTGCTCAACCAGCCCTGGCGCATGAGCCAGTTGAGCGCGGCCGGGCGCCAGTTCGCCCGCCAGCGCCACGACTGGAGCGTGGCGGCTCATCAACTGGAAACCGTGCACATGCGCCTGACCCAGGCAGCACCGGTGCCAGGGCCGCTGGCCGATGCCTGGCTGGGGCGTTCAGCCAAGTAGTTCGCTGAAGGGAATGAATGGCACGCTGTCACCCGTTTTCGGCGTGCTGCCTTCGCGCACCTCCACCAGCCCGTCGGCCCAGGCTGCGCTGCGCAGCACACCCGAACTCTGGTTCTTGTAGATGCGCACCTGGCCGTCCTCGATGCGCGCACGCAAGTATTCGCGGCGGCTACCGGGTTTGGGCCAGTCAAACCCCGCCGGCATGTCGAAGCGCAGCGGCGTGACATTGCCCACCCCTTGGCGCCGCAGCAGGTAGGGCCGGGTCAGCAGGCCAAAGGTGACCAGGGTCGAGGCCGGATTACCCGGCAGGCCGATCACCGGCACGCCCTGGTAATGGCCGAAGGTCAGCGGTTTGCCCGGCTTGATCGCCAGCTTCCACAGCGCCAGCTCGCCCGCTTCGCGCAGTGCGGCCCCCAGGTAATCGGCCTCGCCCACCGACACGCCGCCAGTGGACAGGATCAGGTCGACGTGGCCCAGCCCGGCCAGGCAGGCGCGGGTCTGCGCCAGGTCATCCGGCAGGATGCCGGCATCGACCACCTCGCACCCCAGGCGCTGCAACCAACTGACCAGTAGCCGACGATTGCTGTTGTAGATTTGGCCGGGCCCCAACGGCAGCCCGGGCTCGACCAGTTCGTCGCCGGTGGACAGCACCGCCACTTTGACCTTGCGTACCACCTCGAGCCGGGCGTGGCCCAAGGTCGCCGCCAGGCCCAGTTCGATCGGTCCCAGGCGCGTGCCGGCGTTCATCACCTGCTCGCCCTTGCGGGTTTCCTGGCCCTGCGGGCGAATGTTCTGCCCGGCGTGCAGCGCCTCGACGAAACATACCTGGCCATCCTCCAGCACCTGGGTGTTTTCCTGCATCTCGACGCAATCGGCACCTGCCGGCACCGGGGCGCCGGTAAAGATGCGGGCACAGGTGCCCGGCTGCAGAGGCTGTGGCGCATGGCCGGCGAAGATGCGCTGGCTGACAGGCAACGGCTGGCCCTGCCAGTCGGCCAGGCGCAGGGCATAGCCGTCCATGGCACTGTTCGGCCAGGGCGGCAGGTCGAGCGAGGCGACCAGGTCGGTCGCCAGTACCCTGCCCTCCGCCTCGGCCAGGGGCAGGTTTTCAGTCTCCTGAATCGGTGCCGCCTCGGCCAATGCCAGCAATTGTTCCAGGGCTTGCTCTACCGGCATCAGCGGCCGTGGCTGACTGACCTCAGCCACGGCTGTCACAGGCCATTGCCTGCTTCAGGTGCGGGACAAAGTTGCATGGCCGATGGCGGGCGTCGAGTTGCTCGGCAAGAATGCCGTCCCAACCGGTGCGCACGGCATTGGTCGAGCCCGGCAGGCAGCACACCAGGGTGCCATTGGCCAGACCGGCCAAGGCCCGCGACTGCACCGTGGAGGTACCGATATCCGGCACGGAGATCTGCCGGAACAACTCGCCAAAGCCATCGACCTGCTTGTCCAGCAGACAGGCCACCGCCTCCGGCGTGCTGTCGCGGCCGGTAAAGCCAGTGCCGCCGGTAATCAGCACCACCTGCACGCGCTCGTCGGCGATCCAGGTGGCAACCTGTGCGCGGATCTTGTACAGGTCGTCCTTGAGCAATACCCGCTCTGCCAGGTGGTGGCCGGCCTCGCTCAACCGGTCGACGAACATCTGGCCAGAGGTATCGGTGTCGGGCGTGCGGGTATCGCTAACGGTGAGCACCGCGATATTCAGCGGCACAAAGGGGGTATCTGCCTTGGCTTTCATGGGGGTCCGTCACAACAGGATAGGTTGGCCGCAGTTATATCACAGCGCACTTTTACCGGGTTGCGCCCAACAAACTTGCCCTGGATCAACCGCGCAGATTTATCGCTATGATGCACTTGCAGTGAACTTGCACTAAAGTCCTGCGTCATAAATGTCATCTAGCACCATCGCACTTGGAGAACCACGATGATCAAACGGACCCTACCCGCCTTCCTGCTCGCTTTGGGCCTGGGCACCCTTGCCGGCTGCTCCACCCCAACCGTCATCACCCTGAACGATGGCCGAGAAATCCAGGCGACGGATAAACCGTCCTACGACGAAGACTCCGGCTTCTACGAATTCGAGCAGCTGGACGGCAAGCGCACCCGTCTGAACAAGGACCAGATCCGCACCGTGAAAGAGCTGTAACCGCGCCGCGTTTTCAGCAAAGCCCCTTTGCACAACAGGGGCTTGCGAGCAAAAACACGATGCAGTAGGATTTTGTTCATCGGAGTGTAGCGCAGCCAGGTAGCGCGTCTCGTTCGGGACGAGAAGGCCGCAGGTTCGAATCCTGTCTCTCCGACCAGATCCTCCAGAAGCCCGCTGATGCGGGCTTTTTTGTGCCTGGAAACTGCAACCAACGGTAACGTTGAAAGCCGATAGCCACCCCTGCACTGCCCCCGCCACCCCCGTGTCAGGCACTGGTGAACTGCAAGGCCGCCAGCCGGGCATACAGTGGGCTTTGCTCGATCAATTGGCGATGAGTGCCCACCGCCACCAAGCGCCCCTGGTCGATGACAGCGATGCGCTCGGCGTGCTGGACCGTGGCCAGCCGATGAGCGATGACCAGCGTGGTACGCCCGGCCATCAGGCGAGGCAGTGCTTGCTGGATCAGGTGTTCGCTTTGCGCGTCGAGGGCGCTGGTGGCTTCGTCCAGCAACAGGATCGGCGCGTCCACCAGTAGCGCCCGGGCAATCGCCAGGCGCTGGCGCTGGCCGCCGGAAAGCCCGATGCCACCCTCCCCCAGCGGTGTCTGGTAGCCCTGAGGTAACTGCCGAATGAATTCATCAGCATGGGCGCCGCGGGCTGCGGCTTCGACCTCGGCCTGGCTCGCCTCGGGGCGGCCATAGCGGATATTGGCTTCCACCGTGCCACGGAACAGCGAAGGGTTCTGTGCAACCAGGGCAAACTGCCGTCGCAGCTGGTCAGGGTCGAATTCTGTCAGCGGCTGGCCGTCGAGCAGGATGCGCCCTTGCTGGGGGTCGTAAAACCGCAGCAACAGATCGAACAAGGTCGACTTGCCGGCCCCTGATGGGCCGACCAGGGCCACGGTCTGGCCAGGCTCGATGACCAGGCTCAGGCCAGCTACCGCTGCCACGGTGGGCCGTGACGGGTAGGCGAACACCAGTTCCTGCAACTCGATGTGCCCGCGGGCCCTCTGCCCCGCCAGGCCCGAGGCGGCACAGCCCGGCAGGATTGCGCTGCGTGCGGCCAGCAGTTCGGCGATGCGCTCGCCAGCACCGGCGGCGCGCTGCAGTTCGCCGATCACTTCACTGAGGGTGCCGAAGGCGCTGCCGACGATCAGGCTGTAGAACACGAAGGCGGCCAGTTCGCCGGCAGATATGCGCCCCGCGATCACATCCATGCCGCCCACCCACAGCATCACCCCAACCGCCCCCAGCACCAAGACGATCACCAGAGTGATCAGCCAGGCCCGCTGAGCAATGCGCTTGCGCGCCACGGTGAACGCCGCTTCGACCGTGTCGGCAAAAAGTGCGCGGTCGTGTGCCTGATGGTTGTACGCCTGCACAGTCTTGATCTGCCCCAGCGTCTCGGCCACGTAGCTGCCTACGTCGGCGACCCGGTCCTGGCTCTGCCGCGACAGCCTACGTACGCGGCGACCAAACAGCAGGATGGGCGCCAACACCAGCGGCAGGGTCACCACCACGATGCTGGTGAGCTTGGGGTTGGTAATGAACAGCAGCACCACACCGCCCAGCACCATCAATGCATTGCGCAGGAACATCGACAGCGACGAACCGATGACCGATTGCAGCAGCGTGGTGTCTGCTGTCAGCCGCGACTGGATCTCGGCGCTGCGGTTATCTTCGAAAAAGCCGGGGTGCAGGCCGATCAGGTGGTTGAACACGGCCCGCCGCATGTCGGCCACGCAGCGCTCGCCAATCCAGGACACCAGGTAAAAACGGCTGAACGTTCCCACCGCCAGGGCCAGTACCAGCAGCAGGAACAGCCCGATGGTCTGGTTGAGCTGGTGCGCGGAACGGGTCATGAATCCCTGGTCGACCAGCAGCCGGATGCCTTGGCCCATCGACAAGGTGATGCCCGCAGTGACCACCAGTGCCAGCAAGGCCAGCAGAACCTGCCGGCGATAGGGGCGAACGAACTGCCAGGCCAGGCGTAATGCCCGGCGTGGTTGCGGGGAAACCGATTCGGACATGGCGAAGATCACTATGGCTGGCGAAGGCCCAGACTACCACTCATCAGGGCTGGGGAACGCGGGCAGGTAGCTATAGCCTATCGATCTAACCAGGGTATGGAGCTTTGCCAGCGTTTCTGTTGGACTGGTATTGCCGTGACGAGCCTGTCGTCACAGGCCAGTCACGGTGCAGGACTACCCTGAGTGTTCACCTGATGAGGAGACCATGCATGAGCTTGCAGCCTACCAGCGACAACCAGCAGCCCCGGCCGAACCAGCAACCCCAGGTATGCGGTTCGATCATTGATGCCCAGGGGCGCGAAGTACCGATCACCGAGCAGATGATCCAGCAGGCTTGCAAGGCCCTGGAACAGAGCCGGGTCGAGCGCGTACGCAAAGGTTGAGCGGCGAATTTCTTGCAACCCGGCGCCCGCGCCGGGTTTTTATTTGCCCTGAGTGCTCTACTGGCCCCTTGCGGCCAGGCCCGGCTGGGCGCTCTCACCCGGGCGAATGCCCGTGCAGCGGCCGGCACGCCGTCAGACCAATACGCCACCCAGCGCATTGACCAGTTGCGCCAACTGCGGCGCCTCGCCCCGCAGGCGCACCGCCAGCCCCTCGATTTCGCGTCGCGCTGGGTACTGCTTGCGCAACTGGTCGAACGCGGCACGCTGTTGTTGCGGGTCGTCGCTCAGGCTGCGGCGGAAGTCGGCATCGTCACGGCGCGGGTCGTACACGGCGCGGCACAGGGTGGCCAGGGCCCAGGCCGGGTCGGCGCTGGCATCCAGCTCGATTTGCGCCAGCGGCGGGCGCGGCAGCAGGTCGGCAAGTTGCACCTGCTCATCCACCCCGAGGAAGCGGCACAGGGCCTGGTAGATCTGCGCGGTGCCACGCTGGCGGCCGTCGAGGCTGTAACCGGCAATATGCGGTGACGCCAGGGTACACAGGTCGGCCAGTTGCAGGTCGACTTGCGGCTCGCCTTCCCATACGTCCAGCACGGCATGGATGTCGTCGCGCTGCAGCAGCAGCTCGCGCAGGGCGGCGTTGTCCACCACCGGCCCACGGCTGGCGTTGACCAGCCAGGCACCCGGGCGCAATTGTGCCAATTGCGCTTGGCCCAGCAAGTGCCAGGTGGGGTAGCCGCCGCTACGCTGCAACGGGGTATGCAGGCTGATCACATCACACTGCTGGACAATGGTTTCCAGGCCGACGTAGTCACCGCCTTCAGCGGCCTGGCGCAGCGGGTCGCACACCAGCACCTTCCAGCCCAGGCCGCGCAGCACACGTACCAGCCGCCCCCCGACCTCACCTGCACCGACCACGCCGTAGACCCGTTCGGGCAGCGCAACGCCATCCAGTTCGGCCAGGGTCAGCAGGCTGCCCAGCACGTAATCGACCACGCCGCGGGCATTGCAGCCTGGCGCGCTGCTCCAGCGAATGCCGGCTTCGGCAAAATAGTCCAGGTCGAGGTGATCGGTACCGATGGTGCAGGTACCGACGAAGCGTACCCGGCTGCCTTCGAGCAATGTGCGGTCAACCTTGGTCACCGAGCGTACCAGCAGGATATCGGCGTCCTTGACGCTGGCGGCATCGAGGCTTCGGCCGGGGTAGCGGCGAATTTCCCCGAAGCCTTGGAAGAAGGCATCGAGCAGCGGGATGTTTTCGTCGGCAACTATCAGCATGGCGCTCTCCTGTCTGGGGAGCGCAGTGTAGGCGCATCGCCGGGTGGGTTGCACAGGGTTTCAGTCGGCTTTTTTGCGAATCCAGTAAAGGAAGGTGCCGGCGTCTTCCTGCTGTTGCACGAGTTCGTGGCCGAGGAAGTTGCAGAACTTGGGAATGTCGCGGCGGGTGGACGGGTCGGTGGCGATGACCTTGAGCAGGCCGCCGGCGGCCAGGTTGCGTACGTGCTGGTGCAGCATCATCACCGGCTCCGGGCAGTTCAGGCCGGTGGCATCGAGGATGGCGTCGGGGGTGAAATCGGTCATGGGGGGCTCCGAAAATGATCGCTATTGTCGCGCATCACGCGGCGGGGTCCAAGCGCGGCTTTGCAGGCCATACGTCGGGACGGGCGTTGCCCAGGCCCTTTGCGCCCCTACGGCGGGTCAGAGGCTTTAGCGCCACGTACCCCCGCACGGCTTCTGATCTGGCTTATGCCTCGTTATCGCAGCTGGAGTTTTCGCGCTATCAAAACCAGCGCCCAGGATTTCAAGCTCTGCAAAGGTGTAGGCGTTGGAACCGAA
>NZ_BCBD01000008.1:0-60692 GCF_001320345.1 Pseudomonas sp. NBRC 111127
GTCGAACGGGTAGGTACGTAGGTAACCCAGAGAGGAGTAACCGGTCCCGAAGTCGTCCATGTTCAGGCGCACGCCTAGCTCCTTCAGTGCCTGCATGGTATGCAGAGCGCCTTCAACGTCATTGAGCATGACGTTTTCAGTAATTTCCAGTTCCAGGCGATGGGCCGGCAGGCCGGTGGTGCGCAATGCGTCTCCGACGTCGCGAACGACATCGCTGCGGCTGAACTGGGCCGGCGACATGTTTACCGACACCATCACTGCCTGCGGCCAGCCGCGGGCTTTATCGCAGGCTTCCTGCAACACCCAGTTGCCAAGCAACACGATCAGGTCTGACTCTTCGGCCAGCGGGATGAACCGATCCGGGCGCAGCAGACCCAGGCGTGGGTGTTGCCACCTCACGAGGGCCTCAGCCGAGGCGAGCGAGACCCCGTCGACCTTGAAGCGCGGCTGGAAATGCAGCACAAGCTCGCCACGTGGTATGCCGTCGCGTAGTTCGCTTTCCAGCACACGCTTGTCCATCAATGCTGCATTCAGTTGCGCCGAAAAAAAGCGCCAGGTGTTTTTGCCCGCCTGCTTGGCGCTGTAAAGGGCCACGTCAGCGTAGCGGATCAAATCGGTTGGCGTACCGGGATACTCGGCCGACATCACGACACCAAGACTCACACCCACTTGAACACTATGCCCCTCGACTTGCATGGGTCGCCTGATTGCTTCGATCAAGCGGATGCAGAATCGGTCCATGTCCTTGTGATCCCCTGGCCGTGTCACTACGACGATGAACTCGTCGCCTCCCAGGCGGGCGACAAGGTCACTCTCGCGAGTAACCTGACTTAGGCGGCCGGCCACCTCGAGCAACACCGCATCGCCGGCCGGATGCCCCAGGCTGTCGTTGATCGGCTTGAAATTATCAAGATCCAGTATCAGCAGTGCTACCTGGAGGGGGCCAGTGCCGGTAATGGTTTGTTCGAGGAACCGGAACAGCTTGTTGCGATTCGGCAGCCCGGTAAGGGCGTCGTGCAAGGAGAGGTGCTGAATGTGGGCATGTGCGGCTACTTCGTCGGTGATGTCGCTGCAAGTGCCACGAAATCCGGTACAGACGCTCTGATCCACGATTGCGCGGGAAGCGATTGTGCAAATACGCTGTTGGCCAAGATGATCCTGGTACTGGCAGCGTAGGGTACCGGAAGAGCCTGTCGCAGCCAGACTATGAAGCCAGGTCTGGAGATGGCTGGTATCACACGACAGCAGCTCGGTAATCGGGCGCTGTCGCCATACGTCGACAGGATGCCCGGTCAGTTCGCTAAACCGGTCCGACAGGTAGGTTAGTCTCAGGAGCACATCGGTTTCCCAGATCCAGTCCGACGCGGCTTCGGCCACGGCCTTGAAGCGTTCTTCACTCGATTGCAGGGCAGCTCTGGAGATCTCAAGCGCACGGTGGCTACGATCGATCCTGGTGCTGGCCCGCATCGCATAGCGTGCAAACAAGGCAATGGTCAGCGCAATCAGGAGCACAGCGATAGCGAGGGGCGTGATGACTGTCTTGATCAATTGGGAACCAGGCTGCGGTAAATCCCAGGTAAGGGCGCGACCGATGCCTTCGAGTGCAAGAGCACCGCGCCCTTTACGCTGCTCGGTCGAATCGCTTACAGCCACGCCGGACAACCCCGCCGACTTGCCCAGTTCCCACAGCAGCTTAGGCGAAAGAACACGAATGAATACCATCACCGCCGTAGGTTCCGGCAGGTGGTGGGGTTGGGCCTGTGGACGTATCAGTGCAGCGCTGTACAACGATGGCAGGCCACGAAACATGATGTATCCCGAAGTCGCCTGGTCATGCTGCGCGGCTTGGCGAGCAAGGTGCAAGATCTTGCCAGTACTGTCGGTTAGCTGCTCAAGCCCCCGCTCGCTGAGCTGACCTTCCAGCATGGCGTACCGGGTACCGTCATCATCGAGCACGTATACCCCCTCGTACCCATCGGAGGTGAAGAGCGTGGCTCCTACATTATCCTCGATGTATGCCCAATGCGCGTCGACCTGTCTCCCCAGGTGATCGTAGGCGGCCTGCCAATCGGCGTGGGTCAGCAGAAACGTCCTGTCGTTCCTCTGCAGTTGGTTGATGGCCGAATCAGCATGGAAACGGCTTTGCTCCATTTGTTGAACATCGAGCGCCTCGGCGAGGCGGTAGAGGGAAAACAGCCCCAGCAACAGGGCTAACAACAAGATCAGGGAGAACACCAGGATGAGTTGCCCCACCACATGACTACGGGTCGACATTTCATTGTCAGCAAGCACGTCCATTGGTTCACCGTCGCGGTCGAGGTCTCCAAGGGTTGACCGGGGAGCCGGCTTGGAGGTCAATGGCGCTGACGACCGGTGGTGGGCGAAAGGCGTGGTTGATCGACCGACACTGGCAGCATTGCTTGGCACATCCACTGGTTTCATGCCCGCCACAGGTGAACTGCCAGGCCGGCCAGGGCGCAAGCGAACAGCACTTCGATCACGCCCCGCTTGAAGCGGAACAAAGCAATCGCAGCTGCAGCCGCAATAGCCGCGCATGGCCAGTCAAGCGCTCCACCAAAGCCTTTCGGCCAGAGCACGTGGTAGCCGAAGAACAGGGCGAGGTTCAGGATCACGCCCACTACTGCGGCCGTGATCCCTGTCAGCGGTGCGGTAAATTTGATCGCGTTGTGGGTCGACTCTACCAATGGCCCACCGATGAGAATGAACAAGAAAGACGGCAAAAAGGTGAACCAGGTGACGAGGCTCGCCGCGACGGCGCCAGCAAGGAATGGGTGTTCGCTCCCGAACATCGGATTGACGTAGCCACCGACGAAGCCGACGAAGGCGACCACCATGATCAGTGGCCCCGGTGTGGTTTCTCCCAAGGCGAGACCATCGATCATCTGGGTGGGTGTCAGCCACCCGTAGTGCCCTACAGCGCCTTGGTAGACATAGGGCAATACCGCATATGCACCGCCAAAAGTCATCAGTGCGGCCTTCGTGAAGAACCAGCCCATCTGCGTCAGGGTGCCGTCCCAGCCAAACGACAGTGACAGAAGTCCCAGGGGCAGGACCCAGAGCCCAGCACCTATCAGCAGCAGGCATACCAGATGCCTCAAGCTGAAACGGGCATGTTCGGGTGTTGGGGTATCGTCATCGATCAGGGCAGGGCCATAGCTGTTCTTCGCGCCCCCATGACCGCCACCGATCACGAATTTGCCTGGGGCGAAGCGACCACCCACGTAGCCGATGATGGCAGCCACCAGCACGATCAGCGGGAACGGCACGTTGAGGGCGAAGATCGCCACGAACGAGGCGCCGGCCATGGCCCACAGCCAAGCATTCTTCAGGGCTCGCGAGCCAATCCGGTGGGCTGCGTGGAGGACAATCGCCGTCACCGCCGGCTTGATGCCATAGAAAATCCCTGCGACTACCGGTACTTCGCCAAAAGCGACGTAGACCCACGACAAACCGATCAGGATGAACAGCGAAGGTAGCACGAACAACGCGCCGGCAATTACCCCGCCCCATGTGCGGTGCATCAGCCAGCCGATGTAAGTGGCCAGCTGCTGAGCTTCAGGGCCAGGCAGCAACATGCAGTAGTTCAGCGCGTGCAGAAACCGCTTCTCGCTGATCCACCGCCGGCGCTCAACCAGCTCCTGGTGCATGATCGAGATCTGCCCGGCGGGCCCGCCAAAACTGATGAAGCCCAATTTGAGCCAGAACAGGAAGGCTTCATAGAGGCTAATCGGCTGCAGAGTCGCTTGCGATGGCGGCTGCTTGCTCACTGCAGAGGTGGTCTCAGCCATTTGGGGTTTCCTCAATCGCGAAAGCCGTCAGCAGGCCATCAAAGATGCCTCCGGCGACCATTGTCAGTTGATCGTCATCGCCAATGCTCTCTCTCAGGCCGGCGAGGACACGCTCGATACCGGGTGCTTCGGAAGGTTGGTATCCCCCAACATCCAGGTAGTGGATAACACCTGCCAGGCGTGCCAAGCCTGGCTGCTGAACGGCAAAGCTCTCAATGAGGGTTTCGAAGGAAACACGGTGGCCGACGTGGCTGAACATGGCCCCATCAAAATCGAAGCCGAGCGCATCGCTTGGGCAGTCACCTGGACTGTCCAGCCAAATGAATCGGGCGTCGGGATCGATGAAGCGACGGATCAGCCAGGCACATGCCAACCGGTCTACCCATGGGCGCTTTCGCGTTGCCCATCGGCGACCTTGGTATTCGCTGCGTTCCAGCTGGCTGATGGCCTCATCGTGTGCCCTCGGCTCATCGGGGGACAGTGCACGGCTAATCGAGGTCTCAAGCGCCTGCAGGGCCAAATCGGCTTGTGCCTTGAGCACGCCTGGGAAGAAGTCGATCGCCGCCAACTGACCGAAAGCCTTCCTGAGCTTGCGCACCTGCCGGGCTATCTGCAGTGCATTATCCGGGGACAGGTCAGCCCGCCAGCCTGCAATTTCCTCCAGCAGCTTTTCGTACTCATCGCTTCTGTCGAATAGCCCGCTGAAACGCTCCTCGCGCTCAGACAGCGACAGCAGAAATGCCGTGCCGTTGATGGCCAGCACATCTCGCTGCACGGCTTGAAACGCTTCACGGCCCACGCTTTTTTCAGGCAGCAGGTATACGCCATCCCGTAAAACTGCCGCACCAGAGGCCTTCAGGGTTCTCCAAGCGCGCATTCGCTCGGTAGCGTTCGCCGTGGGCAAACCAAGGATCAAAAGCGACCAATCAAGCATGTAGAGATCTCAACATAAAATGTTTATCTATTTACATTATGCAAGACCCACAGAAAAGCAATCCAACACAGGCGGAAGTGGCGTTGGTCAATATCTTCATGAATGCGCGTGACGCGCTCATCGGCCGCAAGCGCCCGCACGTGTTCATTGCTTGCGCGCAGGGTGAGGCAAGTTCTCGATGGCCCGACCGGCGTGGGGTGAGGTTGCGAGGCTGTCCTGCCTCTGGGCTTGACAGTCTAAGCGTGTTTGCAACGCCCGTAGCAACGTTGATTAGCGCCACTGATCCGGCTCAAGACGTGACGCATTGAACACTCAAACCTGAGTGAACGCCTGAACAGGGTAGGGCAACTTTTCTGTCGCCCCTCACTTTCAGGGAGTTCAACATGAAAGCAATCGTGTACAACGGCCCACGTGACGTAGCGGTCAAGGATGTGCCGGACGCAAAAATCGAAAAGCCTACGGATGTGCTGGTACGCATCACGACGACCAACATCTGCGGTTCTGATTTGCACATGTACGAAGGCCGCACCTCATTTGAAGCCGGGAGAGTGTTTGGCCACGAAAATCTCGGTGAGGTCATCGAGGTTGGGGCAGGGGTTGACCGGGTCAAGGTCGGTGATCGGGTCTGCCTACCTTTCAATATCGGCTGTGGGTTCTGTGAGAACTGTGAAAAAGGCCTCACTGGGTTTTGCCTTACAGCGAACCCTGGTGCTGCGGGCGCCGCTTACGGTTTTGCCGACATGGGCCCTTATCAGGGCGGGCAGGCTGAGCTGCTGCGTGTGCCTTATGCGGACTTCAACTGCTTGATACTGCCGGAGGACGCCCAGGAGCGTGAAGACGACTACGTCATGCTCTCGGATATTTTTCCCACCGGTTGGCATGCAACAGAACTGGCCGGCCTGCTTCCGGGTGAGAGCATTGCGATTTACGGCGCGGGGCCTGTCGGCCTGATGGCGGCCCATTCGGCAATCATCAAAGGCGCGTCTCAGGTGTTCGTCATCGACAACCAACCGGATCGGCTGCAACTTGCCGCGCAGCTGGGGGCAACCCCAATCAATGCAGTCGAGCAAAAAGCAGTCGAAGAGATCATGAACCTTACCCACGGCAAAGGCACCGACCGGGGCTGTGAGTGCGTGGGCTACCAGTGCTGCGACAAGCATGGCCATGAAGCGAACTACCTCACCATGAACAACCTGGTCGCTTCCACCAAGGCTACCGGTGGCATTGGCGTAGTAGGCGTGTTCGTGCCTGAAGACCCTGGTGCGAAGAACGACTTGGCGAAAGAGGGCAAGATGGCCTTCGATTTCGGTGCGTTCTGGTTCAAGGGCCAGCAGATCCGCACAGGTCAGGCGAACGTGAAGGCCTACAACCGTCGTCTTGCAGAGCTCATCCAGCATGGGCGTGCCAAGCCTTCCCAGATTATCTCTCATCGTTTGAAGCTTGCTGAAGGCCCAGATGCCTACAAGCACTTCGATGCGCGGGATGATGGCTGGACGAAAGTGGTGCTCAAGCCTGCGGCGTGATCCGCTCTCACTGCTTCCAAGGACGGAAGTTTGGTGAGAAGGGCAACCTGCATGTATTAGAAGCAACCCTCACCGGCTTGTCAGTGCGTTATCACCCGGCAATTTCCAGTTGTGTGTTCTTCCGCCATCCTCGCAGATTCATGGCGCAAGCGAGACGGTTCAACGCAGATGATGTCTGGCGTCATCGTTCAGGATGGCAGCCCCCGATAGCCATTGCAGCCTTGAGGGCTGCCAGGTGAGTCAGGCCCTGCGGAAGGTTGCCCAGATATTGCCCAGTCTGCGCATCGATCATCTCCGAGTAGATGCCTACCCCGTGTGATAGCCCTTTCAAAGCATCTGCATAGGCGGCTACGGCGCGATCCTGGTTACCCAGAATGGCCCAGGCTTCGATCAACCAGAATGTGCAGGCCAGGAAGCAACCTTCCTCTTCCTCTGCATCGGTGTAGCGATAATGGAAAGCTCCGGCCCTAAGATCATGATCAATGGCTTCCAGTGTGCTGCCCATACGTTCTTTACTGGGGTAACCGAACCTGACAGCCAGTGCCAGTGAAGCGTCAAGTCGGTCGCTGTCTGGATAGAACAGGTACGCCTGGCGTTCTTCGCTCCAGCAGTGCGCCTCGATCCATGCCTGGATGCGCTGCCGCTCGCGATCCCAGCGTTCCCGGCAGGTGGTGGGAAGGTGGCCACCATCTGCCAGTTCGATGGCCCGGCTCAAGGCTTGCCAGCAACTGATCTTGGACATCGTGTAGTGCTGCTTTTCCGGTAACTCCCAGATACCGGCGTCCTGCTGACGCCAACAGTCGGCGCATTGGTCGGCAAGGTCTGAGAGGAGCATTGCGCTCGGAGAATCAAGAATGTTGCCGCTGTCGATGAAGCAGCGCGCTGTTTCGAAGATATCGCCGAAGACGCCGTGTTGGAGTTGGTCGCGGGCATCATTGCCGACGACTGGCGGGGAGTTCTTGTAGCCAGGCAGATCGACGGGGCGCACGCAATCACCGATAGCACCGTCCAGGGTATAAAACACCCGTGGCCCATGTTCATCCAACCGGCGCAGTAGCCAAGTGAACGCAGCTTTGGCTTCCGGCTGCGCGCCGATACCCAGAAACGCTTCGATGGTGTAGCCGGCATCGCGTATCCAGGCGAAGCGGTAATCGTAGTTCTTGCTGCCGCCAATCCGTTCGGGAAGGGATGAGGTCGCTGCCGCCATGATCGACCCACTTGGAGAGGACAGCAGAAGCTTGAGGGCCAGCGTATTGCGGACTACTTGGGTCTGGTACGGGCCGTCATAGACCAACCCCTTCGACCATTGGCACCACTCCCGATGCGAGCCGTCGATGCGTTCATCGATCAGGGCCAATGGGGGTACCACCAAGGGCTCATCTCGTCCTGCGATGATTGCGACCACTGAGCGTTGTCCTGCTGCAAGGCTAAGGACAGCACGGACGCCCATGTCGTCTTTGCGTTCGATGTGCACATGATGGTCGTGCAGGAACATGCCGAGTATTCGGCCCGCATGAAAAACGCAGGCATTGTCATTCGGCGCCACGTAGGGGCTTACCGTGTCGGCCTGGGTTCCGAAGTCGATAGCTATCACGAAATCGACTTTACCCTCGATACCTTCGATGCGTCTGGCAAGTTCGGCCCAAGGCAGGCGTCCAGCAGGGCCACTGTTCAAGGATTCCGTCAGCCGGGCACGACCCTGACGGGTAATGAAAATTGTCTCAAGGACGTTGCTGTCTGCCAGGTAGCGGCGCTCAGCAACGAATGGCTCGCTAGGGGTGATGGCAAAGAAGCCTCCAGTCTGAGGGGCCAGCAACTTGTCGAACAGGGGGGGTGAATCCATGTGCGGCACACACCACCAGTCGATGGAACCGTCCAGTCCAATCAGTGCCACGGAACGTCCATCCCCGAGCGCACCATACTGCTCCAGGGGCAACCATCCATCCTCATCTCGCTGAGGTTTGCCCTGTTGGACTTCTGCCGGTTCTCTTTCCATCGGTATGCCTACCAGATCATGTGTTCTGCTTCCGACATGGCTACCTGGCGTCTGGTTCGTCTGAATTGAGTACTGAGCAATCGGGGGCAATTCGGGATGAGCGAGGAGCGGCCCCGTGCCTTACTCGGCAGGAATGATCGAAATCTTTCCGTTGCGTTCGACGATAGCGAACTTCACCTGCTCAATCCTCTCGATGCCTTGGCTGTCCCGCGCTGATTCAAGGATATCGTCCTCCGTGAGGCGTGCCCGACGCATGCGGTGATGCAGAAAGCGCCCATTCTCGACAACCAAGGTAGCGTGCCCATCCAGAAACCTGGCCAAGGGCCTGGAGTTCAGCTTCGCGAGTGAAAGGCCGACGTCCAGAACGATCAGCGTGGCAATCACCAGCATGGCATTGGTGAATGAAAAATCGTCACCCAGAAGCGCCTGCTGGGTGGCTTCCCCGATGATCAGCAACAACACGAAGTCGAAGGTCGTCAAATCGGCCAGCGAGCGCCGCCCGGCCACGCGAAACAGCAGCATGAGGGCGACGTACATTCCGGCTGCGCGGAGGATCGAGTCCATGACGCACTCCTAGGGGTAAAGGAATGTGGAGAAGTGAACGGCGCTTTCAGGGCCAGCCTTGACGCTGCACTCCAGAGTCCCCACGTGCTCACTTCGTAGGGTCAGGTACAGGGTGGCGACCCCATCGTGCTTGGTACCCAGCTGGAACAGCATGGCCTGGCCATGCGACATCGAACGTTGCGGCTCCGGTTGTAACGTCTCGATGCTGGCGTCACGGAGCAATGATCCCTCGAGTTGCAGCTCCACCGGCTGACCAGGAATACCCTGAACGGTGATGAAAAGGCTGTCTGTCGTGCCGCTTCGGCTGAGGCGTTGATACTCAACCCGTACCCGGCCATCCTGGCTGACCACCTCGGCATCGCTCAACGGGCCATTACCGAACAGGCCTGCCAAGGCAAGCAGTACGATGGCCACAAGCACATACCATCCCACGCGCTCGAAGCGCCAGACACGCTGCTGCATCGGCATGTCTTCTTGAACAGGATGACGCCTGGATAGCAGTTCATCTTCCGACATGATCACAGCCCTCAGGCGCGCTCGCCGCGTAACCAGCGCTGGTGATAGTGGGAAAGCCGGGTCAACCCGAACAGCGCGCCTTGGCGCATGACCTCAGACCGCTCGCCGAAGAAACGTTGAGTGCGCGTGAAAACGGCAACGGGGTCGCCGGCAAAAGCCCACGCAAAGCACATCGTCCCCGGTGGTATCCCGGACTCGGGCGCCGGCCCGGCTACCCCGGTGGTGGCGATCACCACATTGGCATCGCTGTCTCGCAAGGCGCCCAAGGCCATTTCCCGGGCTACTGCTTCGCTGGTCAGGCCGTATCGCTCGATGGTTTCGGCGCTGACCCCCAGCAGGCGTTTCTTGGCGCTGGGCGAGTAGACGACATAGCCGCTTTCCAGCACCTCTCCGGTACCCGGTATCGCCGCCAACAACGCCACAAGGCAGCCTGCAGTGCATGATTCTGCTGTGCTCAGAACCAGTTTGTTGTTTTTGAGATAGCCGAGAGTGGCCAGTACAGGGTCGTTTTCCATTCCAGCGTCGACTCGCTTGTTTTGCGGTGGACGCGATCCTGGTGTGTTTGGTTCATCTCATCTACTGCCCGGCTATCTCGAGAAGTGAACCTGACATGAACTTTGCCCGTGCTTTGGCTTCCCTTGTTCAAAGGCAAAGGACAGGAGCGCAAGATGAAGAAACAGAGCAACAGGCAAGAGGACGCCGCGCAGACGAGGCCGCCCGGCGAAGAGGAGCGAGATAACGATGCCCATCGTCCGGATGGGTCCACCGGCACATCCCATGACTCGACAGCGCAAAAAACGGCCCGTGATCACGATCAGCACAAACGCTGAAACTGCCACGCTAAAGGGGGTGAGGCTCGCCAGCACGGCGAGCCTCTTTTGGCTAGAGGATCGGTTTGCCACCCGTCACTGCGTAACGTGAGCCACTGATGTAACTGGCCTCGTCGGAGCCCAGCAGCACGTAGATCGGCGCGACCTCCACCGGTTGACCGGGGCGCCCCATCGGGTAGCTGGAACCAAAGTTCTTGACGGCCTCGTCCGGCATGGTGGCCGGAATCAAAGGCGTCCAGATAGGGCCTGGCGCGACGCTGTTGACCCGAATACCTTTCTTGCCTAGCAGCTGAGCAAGGCCCGCAGTGAAGTTGGCAATGGCCCCCTTGGTCGTGGCATAGGCAAGCAGGCTGGGGGATGGATCGTCGGAATTGACCGAGCTCGTGTTGATGATCGAACTACCCTTGGGCATGGAAGGCAGTGCCGCCTGGCAAATACGGAAGATGGCGGTGATGTTGGTATCGAAGGTCTTGACCCATTCGTCATCGTCAATTTCCTCCAGGGTCTCGTGGGACATCTGGAACGCCGCGTTGTTGACCAGGATGTCGATACGCCCGAACTGGCTGACGGTCTTTTCAACGATGTCGTAGCAGTGCTGTTTATGCGCCAGGTCTCCGGGCAACAGAAGGCATTGACGGCCTGCGGCCTCGACGCAGCGTGCGGTTTCTTGCGCGTCGTCATGCTCATTCAGATAAGCGATGGCGACGTCGGCTCCTTCACGGGCGTAGGCAATCGCTACTGCCCGCCCGATGCCGCTGTCGGCTCCGGTGATGAGTGCAATCTTGCCTTCGAGTCGATTGTGGCCGGTATACGACTGCTCACCACAATCCGGGTAGGGCTCCATCTTGCGCTGTGAGCCGGGGACATTTTGTGGCTGTGAAGGGAAGGGCGGGGTAGGGAAGTCTCGCATGGTAAAAGCTCCTGCAGTTGAGAACGGTCATACCGGTTCGAAAGGCCTGGCCTGTGTGTGTTGGTTTCAATCTGCGGTTGGTACGACGAGCGGTGCGGGCTATCAATTCAATTGAATTCCATGCCCCATCGCCTGTTCTACCGAATTCAGCTCCAGGCTCATCCCGTAGCTCGGAGCCCTACTCCCGGAGCAGCGAGTGCCTCGAATCATTACCCCTACGACCCCTGAGCACGAGATCAGCGAACACAATGCCAGGATGTTTGGCTCTCCCAAGGAGCGTCTGGATTTTTACCGGCGGGAAATCCAGTACGAAACCAGCATCCTCGCCAACCGCACGGACGCCTACCTGGCGGCGCAGTCATTCCTGGTCATCGCCTTCGTCTCCTCCATGGGCAACCTCAATCAAGGATGGGGCGAGATGTTCACCCTGATCGTACCGGCGTTCCTTGCCTTGCTCGGGGTATTGAGCTCGCTCAACGCCTGGCCTGGCATCCGCGCGGCGTACAACATCATCGATCACTGGCAGCTCAAACAAAGTCATTTGCTGCGCAGCGAGCCATTGATGGGACTGGCTTACGACGAATCGCCGCTGTTCTGCGAGGCGGAAACCTCGCGTGCCGGGCATCGAAAGTCATTGCTGTTCTCGCTACGGACGCCGTGGATCTTTCTGGTGTTCTGGGTGCTATTGGGTAGCTACTCGGTATACATCCAGCTGGCCTGAACACGTTTGCGTGAAAACATGGAGGTAACGTTTTGAAGACTGAGGGATTACTGACCGAGCTCCTCAATGCCCGTGGGCCGTGGCGGGCAGGACGAATAGCCCCGGCGCGCCGTCTATACGCAGTGGCTTACCACCTGCCATTTCGATGGAATTATTTGTTCCCTGGTTTGCTCAATAACGCATGACCAGGGAGGGAATTCTGGTGGTCGGTGCTACCTAAGGGGCCTGAGACCTGCATTCCATCAACGTGCTGGAGGTGTTGCCATGCAGCCTAAAACCGAAGGCTCTGAAGAGAAAGGCCCAAGCGACGTACCCTTCATCAACGATCCGGAAAAGCCCACGTCGCCGCCACTGAATGACGCTGATGCCACGGATGCAGCGGAGGCTGAAGAAGACATTCAGGACGATGGCCAATCCCTTTAGAGAGGAGAACCAGCCGATGGACAATTATCACCTCAGCCCGACTTCGGATGGCTGGGAATTGAAGAAAGCCGGTGCTGAGCGAGCCTCGAAACGAGCCGCCACGAAGCAGGAGCTCGTCAGTGTCCTGGCAGATTTCTTCGAGGGCAAGGCGGCGTCCGTG
Organism: Pseudomonas sp. NBRC 111127; assembly: GCF_001320345.1. Taxonomy (NCBI): domain Bacteria; kingdom Pseudomonadati; phylum Pseudomonadota; class Gammaproteobacteria; order Pseudomonadales; family Pseudomonadaceae; genus Pseudomonas; species Pseudomonas sp. NBRC 111127. Next base: position 12,387 of record NZ_BCBD01000008.1, read on the forward strand.
TAGATTCACAAGGCGGACGGCACGCTCGAGGAGGAACGCACCTACCCACGTTCAGCTGACCCGCGCCGTAGCAAAGGTTGAAGACTATAACTGCCTGTGACCTCGGCATTGAGGTCACAGATGCCCAGGGCGTGTTTAGATGGTGGCTAGCGCTGCTGGTTATCTCGAGCAGCTTCATCATCACGCTTATCACGAGGAGCCTGGTGGTGAGGAGCGCATTCGCTGCCCATCGCCTGATACGCCTTACGAAGTTGATGGATTTCCCGGTTATCGAGCGCTTCGAGATCCAATACTGACTGCTCCGCAGATTTTGTAGCGCGGATCAGTTCGGCGAGCTTCACGTGGATGATGTCGTTATCCCGGTTCTGGGTGTTCTGAATCAGGAAAACCATCAGGAATGTGATGATGGTGGTCGACGTGTTGACGATCAGTTGCCAGGTATCGTTGTAGTGAAACCAGGGCCCAGAGGCAGCCCACATGGCAATCAACACCACGGCGATCAAAAAGGTGCTCGGCTTACCGGCGTGGTTGGCGAGCCATTGGCAGAACTGGGCGAATTTCATGACGTCATCTCCATTGCGATCTATAGGGTTTGACCGCAGCGGCGCGCTGAAATCTTTTTTTACATTTACCCCAGGTATCGGGTTAACCACTAAGCGCAGCGGAACGACGTGGCGTCCTGGAACGTCAAAAAAATACTCGAAATCTTCCCAAGGCTTCTGCGCACATGACCTTCATCGTCTGGTTCGCCATGCTGGGCGCAGTCTTGCTGCTGCTCGCACTCTCATCCTCCTATTTGCGCTGGATCCCTGTGACCTCATCCGTAGTGTGCCTTGCCCTGGGTATCGGGCTGGGTACATCGGGGCTGGGTTTTCTTCAACTGGACTTGAGCAAGTCGAGCGGGTGGATGGAGCACCTCACAGAGGTCGCGGTGTTGTTCTCGCTGTTCTTCAGTGGCTTGAAATTGCGCCTGCCCTTGCACAACCGCCGTTGGTGCAGCGCCTTTTTTCTAGCGGGGCCGGTGATGTTGATCTGCATCGGTGGGGTAACGCTGGTGCTGCATTACGGCCTCAGCTTGGGGTGGGGAGTCTCGCTATTGATCGGGGCGATACTCGCACCCACTGACCCCGTGCTCGCAACCCTGGTGCAGGTGGTTGATGCCCAGGACGATGATCTTGTCCGCTTCAGCTTGTCGGGTGAGGCAGGGCTCAACGACGGCGTGGCGTTTCCCTTCGTCATGCTTGGACTGTTCCTGCAACTGGACACTGGCCAGCCTTGGTTCAGTGACTGGTTGCTCAAGGACATGCTGTGGGCAGTAACCGCAGGCCTCTTGCTTGGCTACTGGATGGGGCGCGGCCTGGGCAAACTCACGCTGTTCTTGCGTCTGCGCAACGACGACAGCACTGTCTCGCCCGATGACTATCTGGCCCTTGCCCTGATTGCGTTGACGTACGTGAGCGCCGAGTCGATACAGGCCTATGGGTTCCTCGCGGTGTTCGCTGCGGGCCTCGGTTTACGGCAGGCGGAGGTCAAGACCGCCAATAGCCCAGAAGGGCCGGCTGCTGAACATCTGGTACAGCCTGTGGTTGGTCACCAGCACGTGGCGCCGGAGCTAGCCGTCAAAGGCGATGTGAAAGGGCTCGACGACTCGCAGGTAGCAGCGGGGATCATGTTGGGTGACATGCTGGCTTTCGGAAGCATGATCGAACGGGCAATGGAAGTGTTTCTGGTGACCCTGCTCGGGGTAGTGCTCATTGAGCATTGGGACTGGCGGGCAGTGCTGGTTGCCAGCGCTTTGTTTTTTGTCATTCGCCCCATCAGCATCCTGCTGTTCCCGGCTCGAGGAATGCTGGATATCCGCCAGCGCGGGCTTTTAGGGTGGTTTGGCATTCGAGGTATCGGCAGCTTCTATTACTTGTTCTATGCCCTCAATCATGGGCTGCTTCCCACCTTGGCCGAGCAGAGCATCAACCTGGTGCTGTCAGTGGTGGCGTTGAGCATTCTGCTGCATGGGTTGAGTGTCCAGCCGCTCCTTGCCAGATACGAAGCGTGGAAGGAGAGGGTTTCCTGATGGCTGTTCAACAGAAAAGTGCCAGGGCAGCTATTGCCCTGGCACTGTATCACCCGCAGTTAGCGATTTTCGCTACCGCGTCCGCCGCCGTGGCTGTTTTGCCCGCCTTTACGGCCTGCCTCGGAGGCACGCTCACGGTCGTTGGCAAAATTGCCGCCTGAACTCTGCCCGCCTTTGCGACCTGCCTCTGACGCTTTCTCGCGATCATTGGCAAAATTGCCAGGATTGTTCTGAGCAGTACCACCTTGATTGCCACGGTTGGTTTGGTTGTTAGCCATGATCTTTCACCTCATGTCGTCACACAGGAAAGTCTGTGTTCAACTCGGACGTCAGGGCGCGGGGTGTTTACTTCGTGTTTTTTCGCCGAGGCCGACGGGTTGCGCGAAAGAACCGGTGCAAGTGTGTGTGGCGTCATTAAGCTTTGCTCGCGAACATTTGGGAAGGATCAAGCTTGGCGCCGACCTTCCAGCCAGGCCGGCGTGGTTAAGCGACCTTCTGGGCGCATCGACGCCGCTGACACGCTATACTGAATCCCTGAGAGCGGTAGCAGGGGAAGGCTATCACCCGGTTAATCGCACGAGCTCGTCAGCAGAGTAGGGATCGAACGTGATTTCGCAATGAAACCACGCTCATTCCTCTGTAAGTAGAGCTCCCGCTAGCTATCCCTGCGTCGTGAGTGTGTGAGTGTATAACCCACAAGGATTCCCAGTGCCGCTGCGCCGATCAGCAGCGGCGTCTTGTCGTTTGCCTCCCTCCAGCCTCCGACGATACCCCTCCTGCCACTTGGAGGCTCAAAAAGGTTGCCTGATGATGCTTCGGCTGTGGGGCTGCGATTTATCCCCCAGCGCGTCAGCTTCCCTGACAACAGAGGCAGCCCTGGTATCAGGTAGCTGGCCAAATGCGCGATGCGCGCTGCGGCGCCAACGGTGGTGTGAGCCCGAGGCGAGATTGCGCAGGCCACCATAGCCTTTGCCACCCTCTCGGGATCGTATACGGGGCCTGGCGGTCTCAGTGTATGTCCGGTGTAGTTGCCGCCGTCTCGGAAGCCTGGTGTGTCCATGACTGCTGGATAGATATCGCAGACATGGATGTCGGGATATTCAGTCAACTCGCCTCGCAATGCCTCGGTCAGTCCACGCAAGCCGAACTTGCTCGCCGAATAAGCGGCGGCATAGGGTTGGGCCATCCAGCTGCCCAGCGACAGCGTGTTGATGAGAATGCCGCTGCCCTGTGCCTTGAAGAAGGGAAGGGCGACGTAGGCGCCTCGCAGATATCCGATCAGATCTGTCTGGATGACCTGCTCGTGTGCCTCCAACGGCGTTTCTTCAAACTTGCCGACCGCGCCGACCCCGGCATTGTTGACCCAGATATCGATTCGTCCATGGCCAAAGTCTGCGGCCTGAGCAGCCAGCGCTTGAACCTGATCGCTGTGGGTGACATCGGTCATGATAGCTATGGCATCCGTACCACAATCGGTGCATTCATCCAGGACGTCGAACAACGCCTCTTCGTCGCGTGCTGCGAGTACCAGGCGAGCACCTTTGCACGCAAAGGCATGCGCGGCGGCCCGGCCTATACCGCTGGATGCGCCGGTGATGACCACAACCTTGCCGCCCAGAGGCCCTTTGAGCGTAGCGCCACGGTCAGGTGCTTCTCGTTCCGCACCCGAAGCGGCGGGGTCAAGGTGGGCAATGGTGTCGCTGGCCTCGATCTGCGAGAGCTCAAGGGAGGTACCATCGACCAGGGTCAATGTCAGCCCTTCGATCGTGCCTGCCTCCCGGTTTGGAAATACGGGCTCACCTGCGGCATCCAGGCTGTCGTAGATGAAGCGCGTACCTTCGAGCCAGCCCACGGCGGTGAGAAGCTCAGGGCCGAGGTAATACTTCCCGTCTTGAAAGAAGCCTGGAAACTGATGTGCCCGCTCCACGTTTTCCACGCGATAGCGTTCGCCGGATTTCATGCCTGTCGCTTGATCGATCATCTGACAGCCTCCTGTAGGGTCAGCCTTTGCTGTGCTCGTCGGAAGGGCCCAAGGTGCCCGCTGCCGCGCCTGGCACCAGGATCACCTTGCGGCAGTTATCCTCTTTCTGATCGAACATCTTGTAGCCCATGGCCGCTTCTTCGAGGGCCAGGCGGTGGGTGACGATCAGCTCTGGTTTCAGGCGCCCTGCTTCGATGTGCTGCAGCAGTTCGGGCAAGTATTTCTGGACATGGGTCTGGCCCATTTTGAAGGTGAGTCCCTTGTCGAAGGCATCGCCGAACATGAAGGCGTGGATGAAGCCGGCGTACACCCCCGGGACACTGACAACGCCGCCGCGACGCACTGCAGCAATGCTCTGGCGCAGCGCCTTGCCACTGCTGCCTTCGATCTTCAGCGCCGTCATCACCGTTTCGGCAGTGCTGCCTTTGGCCTCGAAACCGACCGCATCGATCACTGCATCGACGCCGCGCATGCCTGGCGTCTGGCGGATGATGCTGTCTGCGGGGTCGTCGTCCTGCTCGAAGTTGATCGGTATGACGCCGTAGGCCTCTCGGGCGTAGGCCAGGCGGTAATCGTTGTCATCGACCATGAAGATGGTCTGAGCCCCGAGCATTCGCGCACAGGCGGCGCTCAGCAAGCCGACTGGCCCGGCGCCGTAGATGGCTACCGATGAACCCTGGCCAATCTCGGCATTGATGACCGCCTGCCAAGCGGTTGGAAGAATATCCGAGAGGAACAGTACCTTGTCATCGCCCAGCTCGGTGGGCACTTTGAACGGGCCGACGTTGCCCTTGGGAACCCTGACGTAGTCAGCCTGGCCACCAGGAATACCGCCATAGAGATGGCTGTACCCGAACAGCGCTGCGCCTGGGGGAATGCCCTTCTTGTTGATGATCGCGCCACGGCCTGTGTTGGTGGTTTCACAGGCAGCGAACAGGTCGTGCTGGCAGAAGAAACAGCTGCCGCAAGCGATCACGAAGGGAATCACTACGCGGTCGCCGATCTGCAGATTGGTGACGGCACTGCCGGTATCTTCGACGATGCCCATGAACTCATGGCCGAAGATATCGCCCGCTTCGGTTTCTGGAATTTTGCCTCGGTAGAGGTGCAGGTCAGAGCCGCAAATGGCTGTGGCGGTGACCCTGAGGATGATGTCGTCTTCCTGCTCAATGATGGGATCGGGGACGTTATCGACCCTGACGTCGTGTGCTCCGTGGTAGGTCAATGCTCGCATAAGGTCAGCTCCTGCAGTCGTTTTTCCGTGATAGGTATGCAGGGGAAGCCATGACAGATGGCAAAGTTCAGACCAACAAGTCCAGTGGTACTTAAAACTCATTCTCGACCCTACCATTTCAAGCTAACCCTTCCTGATCCCACCGCTATCGAACGATCTGAGCCCGTGCCAGAAGAGCCAGGCCGTTCAAACGAGGGGCGTGGCGATGGACGACAGGATGTTGGCATTCATGGTGTTCGCTGCCTCACGACCTGACGTGCTTGAGCAGGTACATAATATTCAGAGAAGGTGGGTCAGGTGGGCGATCTCGCACTTTTACATTTGAGTGCCCACGTTGGGGGCAGGGGCAGGGGCAGGCGATCTGCGCCGCTTGTTTTCATCTGCGCTCTAGCTGGCGCCATAGTTTTTCGTGAAAATAGAATGCTAAGGTGTTACATGCCGGCTCAATTACAGCTATCAGTCCGCCTGTGAGCGCTGAGCCGGTAAGTAAATATGCAACTGTGAATGCAATGGTGAAGTGAAGAATGCTAAAGCTGAACGTTTTCCATAATGGGCCTTTCGTTCGTCCGGAGCAGCAGCGTGTGTCAGATAGGCTTCGCATTGGCGCCCCTTTATCAGTTGTTTGCGCCGCCGGGTATCGCAGACGGCGCAAATATTGGGTCATCGTTTCGCTTCTTCGCCAGGTGTTGCCGACCGGCTCAGGAATGCGCGGGTGATTTCTGGCAAGTGCTCCCTCAACCAGTCGGCCATCGCGACCTCCTCCTTCAAAATCGCTCGGCACGCTTCGGCAGTAAGCTCATCACCTGAGGCCGTTGCTGCCTCAATAAGCACGGTATAGGAGGCGATTTCAAGGTTCTCAAATACATAACCAGACATAGCCCCTTTGACGACTTCATCACTCATGGTCATACCACCCACAGCCTGCCCGAATGCCATGAGCTTTCCTGCAAGATCTTTCAAAGTTGAAGGACTTCCTCCCAAACGCTTAATGCATTCCCCAAGTAGACGTTGTTGTCCCTCCGTCTCTGCGATGTGTTGAACGATCCGCTCACGAAGCTCGGGATAATTTTCTAACCGCTCTGCTTGTGCTTTGAGCATTTTCTCCGCTTGCTGCTCCATTGCATGAGCATCTCGCAGCCAATCGAGTAAGTTTTCAGTCGGGGTCGTCATGGTCAATATCCTCGGAAATGAGTTATTGGGAATCCGGATTGTCTCAGGGGTTCGTTTCGGTCGACGAATGGATGGGTACGCTAAAGATTAGAGTTAAGGTATTTTCGAGTGATGTGAAATTTCGATTGAACTTATCTTCCCGGTCCATTCATCCAGAAAGCGGATATAGATTTAGCACGTAATAACATCTGTTCGCTCCTAAGCATTGATGGTGCCTACATTAGAGGGCGCCTGCTTACTAGCCGCGAGGAGCAAACCATGTTTATCCATAACAAACGCTTGCAATATACCGTGCGTGTCGCCCAGCCCAATCCCGGCCTGGCCAATCTGTTGCTCGAACAATTCGGTGGTGCTCAGGGCGAGCTGGCCGCTGCTAGCCGATATTTCACCCAGGCACTGGCGGAAGACGACCCAGGGCGTAAAGACCTGCTGATGGATATTGCAACCGAAGAGCTCAGCCACCTGGAGATCGTCGGCTCCATAATCGTCATGCTCAACAAGGGTGCCAAAGGCCGCTTGGCCGAAGGGGTCGAAGAGGAAGGCGAGCTGTATCGAGCAATCAATGGTGCGGGTAACGACTCCCACATCACCAGCATCTTGTATGGTGCCGGTGCTCCACTGACCAATTCGGCTGGCGTCCCTTGGAGCGCTGCCTATGTCGATACCATAGGCGAGCCTACAGCAGACTTTCGTTCGAACATTGCAGCTGAAGCGCGAGCCAAGATCGTCTACGAACGTCTGATGAACGTTACCGATGACCCGGGCGTGAAAGAGGCGCTGGGCTTTCTCATGACCCGGGAGATCGCCCATCAGCTTTCCTTTGAAAAGGCGCTTCATACCATTCAGCCGAACTTCCCCCAAGGCAAACTCCCTGGTATGCCGGAGTTCACCAACAAGTATTTCAATATGTCTGGTGAGCCCAATGTGCGTGGCCCTTGGAACGAGGGCAGTGAGTGGGAGTACGTGGAAAATCCATCAGCTGCTGTGGATGGTGGGGATGGCACCGCTTCGGTGACGCTCACTCCTGCCGAAGCTGAAACAGTTGAGGCGATGAAGCTTCGGACAATGTCTGATCCAACCGCCAACCCGGTTACAGGCGCAGATCTCGGCTCCGGCTTGATTAATGGCAAAGACTGAGAAAGTCGGAGGCATCATGAACATTCTGCGCAAGAAAGCCTCGCTACATCGCCTGTTTGGTGTTGAGCACCTCATGAGCCAAGCGTTGGCCGAATTTGAAGCTGAGTCCCGCCTGGCCTGTCGAGCTCTGCGTGTACGCATGGCCGTAATGACCTTCGGAGTCGGCTCGCTTCTACCCAACGACCTTCCCGGCGATGCGCCGGAAGTCGAGCGCCCGGAAACTTTTCTGAGTAACACCCTGCACTGATCACTACCGTCTAGGAGATAACCAATGGCTGCACGGAAAACTGTTGAAGACCTGTTTATCCATGAACTGTCTGATGTGTATAGCGCAGAAAAGCAGATCACCAAGGCGCTGCCTCGGTTGGCCAGGGCCGCCACCAATCCACTACTGGCCGACGCCTTCACATCCCACCTGGCCGAGACCCAGGGTCAGATCGAGCGCATCGACCAACTGGTGGAGTCGGCAGGTTTGAAGCTCAAGCGGATGAAGTGCGTTGCGATGGAGGGGCTGGTGGAGGAGAGCAAGGAATTGCTCGATGAAATCGAACAAGGCGCGGTGCTGGATGCCGCACTGATCGGCGCCTGCCAGAAGGTAGAGCATTACGAGATCGCCAGCTATGGAACGCTGATCGCCATGGCCAAGCACTTGGGAATGAAGGAAGCAGTGTCGTTGCTGGGCGATACCTTGGCCGAGGAAAAAGCGGCGGACGACAAGCTTTCTGCTATCGCTGAAGAAGGAGGTAACCAGGCGGCCACACTCGAAAAATGAAGGCGCAAGCCCGGTGCCGATGCACCGGGCTTTTCACACCTTACTTTCCCTTGGATTTTGGGGGATGATCACCATCATGATGATCGCCAAACACGACAGCCTCTCCCCGAAGGGGGCGCGCCCAAGACCTTATCTAACACAGTTGTTGCAGGCGGCTATTGGCTAGACCGGCTATTCGTAGTGGATGGCGTAGCTGTTGAAGAACGATGTACATGGGCACCGGTTGGATCGGTGATTTGAATGACATTACCGTGCTGCCAGCCATCCGCCTGGGGATCAGCATCAGGAATACGGATGTCAGCCCGCTCGCCTTTGGTTTTCCCAGCATCCACACCCAAGCGCCCATTGCGCTGTTCGACCATCGCCGGGTCAGCCTGCCCATCTGCGGTAAAGCCCATCATCAACTGCGGCACCCCCACCGGCAGCGCTTTGTCCTGATCGGTATGCCAGGTGTGCCACGTCTTCCCGTAGGTGTGAGCCAGTCGCGCCATCAGGGCATGTTCCGCAGGATCAGGGATGCCTGGGGCGATCAACTGCCCAGAGGAGACCTCGTAGCCATGACTGTGCCATATCGCCTTCTCCCTCGTTGGTAAGCCGGCAAAAAGCTTCTCGTCGATGATGTACTCGACGCCCATGATCTTCGCCCCCTTGGTATTGCCGTCGAATATCACACATTGAATGACATCCTCGTTGAGGATGGAGCAGTAGTGGTGCGCTTCCATCTGCACGTCCGGATGCCCGTTGTAGAAGTGAAAGCCATCCAGGTAAGCGTTGATGGCCTCAATGGGCGGCTTGGACTGCAGCGTCGCGGCGCCGGCTTCCAGCAGCTGGGTTTTAGCAGACTCGGGCCTGCCTGGTGTCTCCACAGGAGACTTCGTTTCGTGAGCGGAGCAGGCCCACAGCAGAGAGCAAGCGAGGGGAAGGGTTATCGTTTGAAATAGCTGTCGCATGAGAAAGGCTCTGGCTGGTGTCCTTAGAGGACAACCATGGCCAATAAAGCGGACAGCCCAACGGACGAGTGGTCTGAGTCAGTTTCAAATGGCTAATCCATCCAATAACGGCCTCTTCGCTGGCCAAAGCAGTGCTCGACCAGCTGAGGTAGTTGCCGTCCAGGGTGTCCAGCAGCGAGTGGATAGCCTGTTCCCTGAAACTGCCGACGTCGTGCAACTTGGCGGCTGACCGGGAGCAACCTGCCCACGAAAGTTGTCCAGATTTAACGAACCAGGCGCAATGATCAAGGAGATTCTCGTGACCGAAAAGAAGGCGCGCGTCAGCAACCAGGCTTCGGGCGACATTTCCGGCTTGGCCCGCGATATGTTCTTCGCCGCGGTGCAAACTACCCGGATGCCGATGATCGTCACCGATCCTAACCGAGACGACAACCCGATCATCTTCGCCAACCGGGCCTTCCTGGAAATGACAGGTTATGCCGCGGAGGAGATTCTGGGCCAAAACTGCCGATTCCTGCAGGGGCCCGACACCGACCGCACGGTGGTAGACAGCCTGCGTCAGGCCATAGAGCAGCGCGTCGATATTGCGGCTGAGATCCTCAACTATCGTAAGGACGGTTCAAGCTTCTGGAATGCCTTGTTTCTCTCGCCGATTTTCAATGAGCGCGGTGAGCTGATCTATTACTTTGCTTCTCAGCTGGATGTCAGCCGACGCCGCGACGCCGAAGACGCCCTGCGTCAGGCGCAAAAAATGGAAGCGTTGGGGCAGCTGACAGGCGGAATCGCCCACGACTTCAACAACCTGTTGCAGGTCATGGGTGGCTACCTGGGCCTGATCGCCCGTCAAGCCGAGAAGCCCCAGGCGGACCTGAACCGTATTCGCCGTAGCGTCGGGCATGCGCAATCGGCAGTCGACCGTGCCAGTACCTTGACCAAGCAATTGCTGGCGTTCGCCCGTAAGCAGAAGTTGCATGGACGGGTACTGAACCAGAACCACCTGATTGACGATGCGCGCCCAATCATCGAGCGTACGTTCGGCGCCGAGGTGACGGTGGAGTTTGATCTTGAGGACCAGCTGCGTAGCTGCCGGATCGACGCGACACAGGCAGAAGTGGCCCTGCTGAATATTTTCCTCAACGCCAGGGATGCCCTGATAGGCCGCAAGCGGCCGCACATATTCATCGCAACCCGAAACGTCCTGATCACCGATCCAAGCCTGTCGTTTGACGGATTGCTGCCGGGTGGCTACGTGAGTATATCCATCACCGACAACGGTGTCGGTATGCCTGCGGGCATCCGTGACCGTGTGATGGACCCTTTTTTCACCACAAAGGAAGAGGGAAAAGGGTCGGGGCTGGGGTTGTCGATGGTGTACGGTTTTGCCCGCCAGTCCGGGGGCGCGGCGCGTATCTACACCGAAGAAGGCGAAGGTACCACGTTGCGCCTGTACTTCCCGGTGGATGACGCTCAGCTGGTGCAGCAGCAACCGTCGAAAGTGGCTAAGCGCAGTGCTGGCAGTGAGCGCATCCTGATCGTCGAGGACCGGCCGGATGTGGCCGAGCTGGCGAAGATGGTGTTGGAGGACTACGGCTATGCCGCCGACATGGTGCTTAACGCCCGCGAGGCGCTTAAACTGATCCAGGCTGGGGAGCGATATGACTTGCTGTTTACCGACTTGATCATGCCGGGCGGCATGAACGGCGTAATGCTTGCCCGAGCCGTGCGGCGCCTGCAACCTGGGATCAAAGTCTTGCTGACGACAGGCTACGCGGAAAACGCGATCGAGCGGACTGACATTGGCGGCGCCGAGTTCGAGGTCATCTCCAAGCCCTGCCAGCCACACGATCTGGCTTGCCGGGTCAGACAGGTACTAGATGGTCCGACTGGCGTGGCGTGATGGGCAACGGGGCGCAAGCAAGCTGTTTTGATGGCAGGTGCGCGTGAGGCCGCCATGATGCCCGGATTGGGCTGCGCCACGGGCACGGTGTGTTGCAATCTTATTGTGCATGAACATGGGACGTCCACATCAGCGCGCAGGAGCAGCCCGGCTGCCCCTGCGATTTTCACGGATGACTAGCGGTTGTCATCACTCTTGCGACCGCCACCGTGGCTATGCTGGCCACCGACCCGTCCGGCTTCCGAGGCTTTTTCGCGGTCATTGGCAAAGTTGCCGCCGGACGCCTGGCCGCCCTTGTGGCCAGCTTCGGATGCCCGCTCAGGGTCGTTCTTGAAATTACCGCCGGATGCCTGGCCACCCTTGTGACCTGCTTCCGAGGCGCGCTCTGGATCGTTCTTGAAATTACCTCCTGACACCTGGCCGCCTTTGTGCCCGGCCTCGGATGCCTTTTCCCGGTCATTGGCAAAGTTGCCTGGATTGGTGTTGGCGTTGCCACCTTGATTCCCGCGGTCGTCTTGATTGCTAGCCATGATTGACACCTCATGTCGGTAGTTACACAGGAAGGTCTGTGTTAACCAGTGACCCATGGAAAGCGGCACATCGTGCAAAGAATTTCACTCGGGCGGACAAGAGTCTCTAATGAAAGTTGGCCTTTCATCTTGTGGCAAACAAAACTGGCGACCAAGCATGCAGGAAGCCTTAATCATGCACCACCAAAGCCTTGCACGATGGCAAACAGAGTTCACCCTTGCCGGCTGCCAGCCGTCTTTTGGGCTGAACGAATGCGAACCGATAACGATCAATCCTACTGAGTCGTCCATCCCCATCTGAAAAAAGGAGTATCCGTATGGCCAACTACCTGTACTTGATCAGCTACATCCTCGACAACCAACCCGGCACCTGCGAGCTGCGCAGTGAACAGGAAAACTTGAGTCGCGAAGCGGCGCGCGATTACCTGCAAGGCCTGCATCGTAGTGAAGCGTCGTCGTTTACTGACGTGCAGGTGCAGCGCCTTGAGCATGACCACGAGCGCGGCACATCGCCGGGGCATTGCCAACAGCCCTGAGCAGGGGCGGCACGCATGGTTTCATCCATTAACCCGCTCAGCAACACCATCGCCAGCCGGCAGGACAAGCCCGTGGGCGAGGACGGGTCACAAACCGAGCATGTTGTAGTGCACGTAGTACATGATCCATAGCGACAACCCCACCAACAGCACGATGATCACCACGGAGAACACCAGCGCCACCAGGCTCCAGCGCTGCTCACGCGCGGTGGTCAGGTGCAGGAAGAACATCATGTGCACCAGAATCTGCACCACCGCGCAGACCAGCGCCAACAGGAAGGTAGCGGCGCGCGGCAAGCTGGGAAACATGGCCAGCCCGAACGGCACAATGGTCAGCAACGCAGCCAGCAGGAAGCCGATATTGTACGATCTGTGGCTGGACTGGCTGGCGCCGGCACTGCTGTGAATCTGGCTTTCGTTGCTCATCAGATCACTCTGAACAGGTAGACGACGGTAAACACGCACACCCACACGATGTCGAGAAAATGCCAGGACAGGCTCAGGCAGCTCAGCCGTGTGGAGTTGACACAGCACAGGCCACGCTGCTGGACCTGGATCATCAGCAGGGCCATCCACACCAGGCCGACCAGCACGTGCAGGCCATGGGTGCCGACCAGGGTGAAGAAGCCGGTGAGAAACGCGCTGCGCTGCGGCCCGTAGCCCTCGGCGATCAAGTGGTGGAACTCGTTCACCTCCATGGCGACGAAAGCCAGGCCCAGCACAAAGGTGACCCCCAGCCACTGCAGCACCCGGCGCTTGTCCTTGCGGTGGTTGGCCAGCATGGCGTAGCCATAGGTGATGCTGCTGAGCAGTAGCAGGCTGGTTTCGCCCAGGACGTAGGGCAGCTCAAAGATGTCCGCAGGGCCAGGGCCGCCCGCCACGGACTGGCCCAGCACCGCATAAGTGGCGAACAACGTGGCGAACAGGATGCAGTCGGTCATCAGGTAGATCCAGAAGCCGAACAGGCTCAGCGAACCCGCATCCTCGTAGCCTTGCCCCTGCTGGTGGGCGCTTTCGTTCAAGATGATGTGCGACATGGCTCAGGCCTCCGCCATCAGCTGACGCCGTTGGGTTTCCACGCGTTCGACTTCCTCGGCCGTCACGTAGTACTCGGTATGCCGGTCGTAGCTGCGTACGATCAGTGCTGCCACCGTGGTCAGCAGTGAGGCAATCGCCAGCCACCAGATATGCCAGACCAAGGCGAAGCCCAGCACTGTGCTCAATGCGCCGATCAACACGCCCAGGCTAGTGTTGCACGGCATGTGAATCCTGCGAAAATCCGCCTCGATCAGCGTCTTGACCCCACGCTCCTTCATTCCCCAATAGGCGTCGATGCCGTGCACCACCGGTTGCTCGGCAAAGTTGTAGAACGGCGGCGGTGACGCAGTGGCCCACTCCAGCGTGCGGCCATCCCAGGGATCGCCGGTGTGGTCGCGGTTTTCGTGGCGCTTGCGGATGCTCACAATCAGTTGCATTACCTGGCAGGCCACGCCGCAGAGGATGATAAGCACACCAACCATCTCCAGCAGCAGAAACGGCCGCCACTCAGGCACATTGAAATGGTTCAGGCGCCGGGTCATGCCCATGAAACCGAGAAAGTAAGATGGCATGAAAGCGAAATAGAAACCCGCCAGCCAGCACCAGAACGCGGCACGCCCCAGCGGGTCGTAGAGCTTGAAACCGAACGCCTTGGGGAACCAGTAGGTCAGGCCACACAGGTAGCCGAACACCGCGCCGCCAATAATCACGTTATGGAAATGCGCGATGAGAAACAGGCTGTTGTGCAGCAGGAAGTCTGCGCCCGGCACCGCCAGCAGCACGCCGGTCATGCCGCCAATGCTGAAGGTGACGATGAAGCCCACCGTCCACAGCATGGGTGTCTCGAAGCGCACCCGACCGCGGTACATGGTGAACAGCCAGGTGAAGATCTTCACCCCAGTCGGGACGGCGATGATCATGGTCATAATGCCGAAGAACGCGTTCACGTTCGGCCCGGCGCCCATGGTGAAAAAGTGGTGTACCCAGACGATGAACGACAGCAGGGTGATGACGATGGTGGCCCAGACCAGCGAGTAGTAGCCGAACAGCCGCTTGCGTGAAAAGGTAGAGGCCACCTCAGAAAAGATTCCGAAAGCCGGCAGGATCAGGATGTACACCTCCGGGTGGCCCCAGGCCCAGATGAGGTTGATATACATCATCGGGTTGCCGCCCATCTCGTTGGTGAAGAAATGCATGCCCAGGTAGCGGTCCAGGCTGAGCATGAACAGCGTGGCGGTGAGAATGGGGAATGCGGCCAGAATCAGTATCGAAGTGCACAATACCGTCCAGGTGAACACCGGCATGCGGAACAAGGTCATGCCGGTGGTGCGCATTTTTAGGATGGTGACGAAGAAATTCAGCCCGGTCAGCAACGTCCCAACGCCGGAGATCTGCAAGGACCAGATGTAGTAATCCACGCCTACGCCCGGGCTGTAGCCGATACCGGACAAGGGCGGGTAGGCGACCCACCCAGTGCGGGCGAACTCACCGATCCCCAGCGAGAGATTCACCAAAACCGCACCCGATACGAACAGCCAGAAGCTCACCGCGTTCAGAAACGGGTAAGCCACGTCGCGCGCACCGATTTGCAACGGCACGACGATGTTCATAAGGCCGACCACGAATGGCATGGCCATGAAGAAGATCATGATCACGCCGTGAGCGGTGAAGATCTGGTCGTAGTGTTCCGGTGGCAGATAGCCGGGCGAGCCGTCCGAAGCCATGGCTTGCTGAGTACGCATCATCAGCGCGTCGGCAAAACCCCGCAGCAGCATCACCAGGGCGACCACGATGTACATCACGCCGATGCGCTTGTGGTCGACCGAGGTCAACCACTCCTTCCACAGATACGTCCATTTGCGCTTGTAGGTAATCATCCCAAAGCCGCAAACGCCGATCATGCCGACTACAGCAAGGGTGTACATGATGATGGGTTCGTCCATGGGGATGGCGTCCCAGCTCAACTTTCCGAACATGCGGGTCACTCCTTGCTGCCTTTCGGCGCTTCATCATCAGGGATGCTCAGGCGCCGTTCGACGTCGTTAGACCGGTCAATGCCCTGGTACTTGTCGATCAGGGACTGGAACAGGCCGTCGTCCACCTTGGCGTAGTGCTCCACAGGATGGGCGACGCTCGGTTTGGCCAGCTGTGCATAGCGCGCCTGGTCAAGCCGATTCGGTGACCTGCGCACCGCTGTCACCCAGGCGTCGAAACCGGCTTGGTCTAAAGCCAAGGCCTCGAAATACATATCGGAAAAACCCGGCCCGTTGTAGTTGGCAGCGATGCCGTTGTAGGTACCCTTGTGGTTGGCGATCAGATGCAGCTGGGTCTGCATGCCCGCCATGGCATAGATTTGCCCGCCGAGGGCCGGAATGAAGAATGAAGTAATGGCGCCATCGGAGGTCACCCGAAAATCCACCGGGGTATCCACTGGCATGGCCAACTCATTGACCGAGGCGATGCCGAGTTCGGGATAGACGAATAGCCATTTCCAGTCTGTGGCGATCACCTGAACCTTTATCGCCGGTCGGTCAGCCACGAGTGGTCGGTACGGGTCCAGCGCATGGGTCGAGCGCCAGGTCACCACGCCGAGCACAATGATGATGATAAGCGGCACACCCCAGACCACTGCCTCGATAGCGCGCGAATGGTTCCATTCCGGCGTGTAGCGCGCCTTTTCATTGGAGGCGCGGTAGTGCACCGAGAATACCAGCGCCATGATC
Source organism: Pseudomonas sp. NBRC 111127 (assembly GCF_001320345.1). Lineage (NCBI taxonomy): Bacteria > Pseudomonadati > Pseudomonadota > Gammaproteobacteria > Pseudomonadales > Pseudomonadaceae > Pseudomonas > Pseudomonas sp. NBRC 111127. Next base: position 28,426 of record NZ_BCBD01000008.1, read on the forward strand.
ATGACCGGGACTACCACTATCAGCATAAGCAGCGTGGCGAGAATGATCAGGTTGCGCTGCTCCAACCCGACCTGACCTTTTGGATTGAACAACACCATGTCGCAACCCGAGAGCTGCAAAGCACCGATGCTGAGCAACATAAGACCGAGCAACCGTGCGCCATACGTGAATCTCGTGGCCATGATCTTGTCCTGTAGCGATTGCCAGTTGTTTTGCTTGTGGCGTTAGAAGGACGGCGACGAAACGAAGGTTGTATGAGATTTGCGGATTGGCGACGAATGGTGGATGTACAAAAAAACCGCTTTGTATAACTCGGCCGCCTGTCCGATGGCGTCGTTTCATTTGGACTGATTACGCGCGCGAGGCTATCTACCGCTGACAACAGCAGAGGACAGGCAGATGAAAAGAAGAGGGGAAACCTATCGTCAATGGTGCGATCCGATCCTGCACCACCAGATCCATGAGGAAACGCTGGACACAGGAGCCTGTCTCGAAGTGCAGGCACGCTTGTCACGAACGGGTGCCACTCAGTTGTTCATCGGAGTTTATCGCGCCGATGGCTCGATGATGAGTGAGCAAGCCTTTTTCCAATGCCCTGGCGAAACCATGAGTCGGGCGATGGTGTGGGGCGTCGGGTATGCCAGGCGAGTCGCGACCGAGGGCAAGGCGTTCGATGTCGAAGTGGTTGGAAGTTGAGGTGCGGGAGGAACCAGGCGAAGCAGCTGTTCCGATCGGATTGCTACCGGCGGGCGGTGATGGTCAATCCTTACTGTCAGGCTGTTCACCAGAAGGGGTTTACATCGCATGGATGGTGTTGCTTTACCGGTCGAGGGGCTGTAATGGGTGGATAGTTGTCATCCGCGACCCACCACTACACCGCGTCATCCCATAAGACGACCATGTACAACCAGTGGGCTCAATGGAAAGGAAGCATGTCTCTGCCGCGCGCCTTGGGCATGACCCGACGCGGGTGGCAGCAGACGGTGGAGCATCCTTTCGGAACGCTCAAACTGGGAACCACCCACTTCCTGGTCAAGACCCTGCCGAGGGTAATCGTCGAGATGAACCTTCAAGCTATCCTACAACCTCAAATGAATGATGAAGATAATCGGAATTGCAGGACTACGTAAGCGATCAGGGCATGAGGCCAGCTGCCGCGGTCCAGATGGCACAACCACCATGCCTATGACCGATCCAGGGTGATCCACGCCTCCATCTGCTAGACCTACAGGCCTGGTCCGCATATCTTCTTCGTGAACTGGGGCTTTTTTACACAGCCTGGGATGATAGCGCACACTTTTGCTCGGAACGGATCACACTGCAATCGAGAAAGTTCGAATCCCTACGCTTCCGCCACTAATTCTCATTAAAGCCCTGATTTTTCGGGGCTTTTTTGTGCCTGTGTGTTTTTGGTCCCCCATCTGGTCCCCCATTTTTAGTGTGGCTTATGCTGGTTTGCTGCGGATTGTGATGGACATATGGCCTAGCAACTCACGTTTGGAAGGGAGCGATTTTTCCAAGGCAGCCTAGGTATGCTTGGCTCTTGCCGGCAGCTATCGACCCGGCGCCTGAATATTGGGGTCGCTTCGCGACACATCGCCGATACGCGCGGCTCTCACAGAGGCTGGCGCAGGTCTGGAAGCTGGTGATATTCCTATGGGAACCGGTTTGCCGCGATGAGGCCTGAACTGCTAAACACAAGGCCTTGGATCGATGCCGGCCATCAGACCGTCGCTATCGTCCTATGATGGATCAACGTAGCAGAATGGGCAGAGCATGAAGCGAACCTTGGAAGGCATGGCCAAAGCCGGCGAGCCGCTACTGCGCGAAGCCCTTGATGCGATAAGGGCGCATCAGGCCGCGCAAGATAACGGGGCATCTCCAGAGACAATCGAGCGGCTTAGAGTGTTGGCTGACTCCGTTTATCACGCGGTAGTGGATTTCCAGGTGCTTGAAGCCGGCAGTCTGTCTGAATCAATTCACTGATATCGAGGCACTGATGCCCAAACAGTCGAAGATTTTGCCGCCCGACCACCCAGCCTACACCGAGGCAATTGAGGCAATGCGCCGTTACCACGAAGCTCAGGATACCGGCGCGCCTGCGATAGAGGTGGAAAGATTACGCCTGATAGCTGAATCTCTGTTCCAAGCTGTAACCGACTATCAAATGAAAGCCTATGGCCACGGCGGCGGAACTGTTCACTGATTGGCAGTTGCGCGGAAGATGAAGCGTCCTGCTGAGTGTCTGTTTTTGACCCCATTGCGGACTTCCGGATGTTAGCGCCGCTGCTCGGCCCATCGCCTGCAAGCGCGACTCCCACAGGTGTTTCGCGGATCTGGAAGCTGGGCGGCTAAAATCGGTTATGGCGCCTACGCTGACAACATGAAGTCTCTGATCAACATCTGCTTTGGGTCGGTTAACGCCTCTGGACCGGGCTGACCATCGTTGCCTTAACGAGCACCCGGGCTATCCACATCCGAAGTCCTGACTCGGTCTCACTTTTCGTGGGTTTCAGCTTTAGCTTTCAGTCCAGCCTCAGGGCTTCAGCATCAGTATTTGAAACGTAAGCCTGGAAATGGTCGCGGGCGAACTCCTCGCTGTTGCTTTAGGCTTTCGTTAAGCTTCGGCGAACTGCGCCGATTTACCTCGCTTTTGGCTAAGGTCCGTCCGTCACAACCGATCAACGCGTCGGCGAGGTAGAGGTATGGGGATCTAGGTACCCGGTCGAGACGCCTCTATAGGGGCCTAAGCAGTCTTGGAGGTAATGCATCAAAGCCTAAGCTGTGCCATCATTGTGCCCACCGGACCTGTAAATAGTAGGAAGCTATGAATCTCATTGATAGTGTGATGATTAAAGGTTTTTGGGGGAATCACGAAGTATCCTTCAAAGCAAGCGAGGATTTGAATTTCCTCATCGGTCCAAATGGTTCAGGTAAATCCACTACGCTCAAAATAATCTCTGGCGTTCTTCGCGCTGACAAAGATTACCTCTCTGAGCTTGACTTTGAGTCGGTTCGTATAAATTTGAAGGATCCACGCTCCAAGCGAAAACCATATATTGAAGTAGTTAAAAATCTTGGGGTGCCATTCTTTCATTGTGATTATAAGATTGTAGAGTCTTCTACTGAAAAACCCTATGCGTATGTTTTGAGTGATGTGGATGGTTATGATACGGTTAGCAAGGGCTCGTTTTTTATAAGAGCTCAGTTAGCTGGGAGTACTGCCGCGAGCCGTACTCTAGCAAAGCATCTCTCTGAAATGGTGTCTTTGACTTGGCTATCTGTTCAGCGAGCCGCTTCGCTGAAGGGGCCAGGTGGAAATGATCCGGTTGATTTGAGGTTGGATGATTTCTCGAATCGATTGGTTAGATACCTTTCCTCTTTGAGTAAGCAGGTGAATGCTCTGCATGAGCGTTTTCAAGAACATGTATTCTTATCTTTGCTGGTCAAGGAGAATGACAAGGTGGCAGCCCTTCCTGGGCGTGAGAAGGTCGACAGTGAAAAGCAGGCACTCCTACAAATATTTTCTGAATTTAAGTTGGACAAAAGAAGTTACCAAAAGAAGCTAGATGGACATTTTGGTATGCTGGAGGATCTCCGAGGGCGATGGGGTAAAAGTACAGATCTCAAACCGGCCGACTTTATGGCGATTTTCTCCCTGCACAGAATCGAAAGTACCGTGGATGTCTGGGAGGGTATCACCAAAGAGAAAAATCGGATTGTTTCTTCTCGGGATCTTTTCTTAGCTATACTGAATAAATTGCTTTTGAAGAAAACCATTTCGCTCAATGAGCGTAATGAGTTAGTGATTAAGACTGAATCTGGAAAAATTTTGAAGCCCTCCCAGCTTTCTTCTGGGGAAAAGCAGATCATCGTTATTCTTGGTGAGGCTTTGCTGCAGGAAGGTCAAAGCTTTATATATATGGCAGATGAGCCTGAGATTTCGCTTCACGCAGCTTGGCAAGAAAGTTTGGCAAAAAATATAAAAAGCCTTAATCCTGCCGCTCAGATTGTCTTCGCTACCCATTCCCCTGATGTGGTCGGGGCCAACCAAGATCGTTTGATTCACATGGATCGCTGCGTGAAATGACATTTACAAGAACTGTGTCAGGTCGATCGAATTTGCCTGCGTTTTTGGGCGTCAGTATGGTGGTCTATACAGAGGGTGGCGAGTTCAATAAAGAGAAAAAACAAAGCGACTGTTCAATTGATGCGGTTTTTTGGAAAGGATTTTTTTCACGATTTTTACCAGGTCTGAGTTATGAAATTAGACCTCTTGGCTCAAAGGATAATTTATTGCCTTATGCTCAAGATGTTGCCGCATCAAAAATATCCAATACCATAGTGGCTATGGATAGAGATCATGATCATCATCGCCATTGTTTGATTGATCATCCGTTTGTTCTCTATACATATGGTTACAGCTGGGAGAACGATGCTTGGCAAGCTGAAGCTATTATCTCTAAGCTTGAGAGAATTTCTGTGAAAGGCGTTAGTGCTGAAGCTGCAGAAGTGATTAGAGTTAAGTGTCGTAATTTTTTGGTGGATTTCAATAGGTTGATTTTTGTAGATGTGCTCTGCTCGCTAAAAAGGGTGCAGGGAATTCATCGTGAAAAATTCTGGGCGTATGTTGATGTTCGTGATTCTAATAGATATAGAGTCAAGAAAGAATCTTTTAGGAAGTTAATTGGCACCATTAAGTCGGGTAGAGTGGAAAAATTTCAGTTTAGTGGTTGCGATAGGGTTGTGGCAGCCCGCGACTGTTACGGTAAGTTGTGGGCAAAATTTTTGTATGGGATTTTTTGTGAGTGTTTTCGTGATGTTACAGGTCAAAAAAATCTGAATAGAGAAATGGCGGATGTATTGGTCGCTGAGCATTTTCAGTATACGGATCTAGACAAGGATCCGGATTTGAAAAATTATTATCAGGGTATGGCCTCGGCTTTGCGTGCACGAGTCGCTGATGCTACTCGAATATAGAGGTTGATCTGTGGGGTTGTCTGTGGTGATGTCTTTATTTTTTGATAATTTTGAATGCGTTTTTGTCATTCTCATGGCCTGGAGATAAGGCAATGCTAAAGTCCCCTTGTTGGATCTCGATAGTTTTGCGGGAGTCATTAGTTGCAATGACGATTCCATCGAGAATCCATAATTTTGGATCTGTTTAAGTGGCTAGATGCAGGTTGGAGTTACTTGACCAGTACGAGATGTGAATTATCCGCAGGCAGGGCAGCGAAAATATCTGTTGAGCTGTTCAGTAAGTATCCATTCAGAATGTTCGTTTTGCGAGGACCTCTCACAGTGCAAGCCCAAATGTTTTGCCCATTAGACCTTTTCCGATGAATGCCCAGTTTCTCAAATTGACGCTGAACGCGCCGCCAATGCTCGATCTGGTTGCTTCCATCAGACTGCTCCGGTTGCTCGGCAGCATAGCGCTGGAAAATGCCCGGTGTGACCAGGAAGAAAGTACCGTCCACCGTATGGACCTTGGCCTTACTGTCGTTGATCACTAAGCGATGACTGTTAACTCCCTCGCGCAGCCACTCGATAAAGGCCTGCCCCACGGAATACTGTGGTGGAGGAGTGGCAGATTGAGCCATCTCAACAGCTGATCCACTCTCGCGTTCGCCCTGCACTTGCAACATGTCCATAAGGTCGTCGAGGTAGTCGAATTCCTGATTCTGCAGCACGGCGCCGGCTTGTTTTGCTTCTGGTGTTGCAGGCGGCTGATCCGGGGCCGACTCGTTGGTTTCGCTGGTCGGTAGTGGGCCATCCATCATCGGCTCTACCGTGCCGCTAAAGTAATCTGGCCTCGGCTCATTGGCCCAGATCAGGCTCGGCTGCAGGCGAAGAAAGGTAAAGCGATGTTGCCAGTCATCCTCTGAAACGGTGGCGCTCCACACCGCTTTGCCCTCTGGTGTCACATCCACCAGTCCATGCGACTGCAGCTCATCGAACAAGGCAATGTTGGAGGAGGGGATGCCATCCACTGCCTGGGCGAGCAGGTAAGCGCGCAGTTTGTCGGTGGCGGTCTTGCTGACCAGCCACAGATGGTCTTGGGTAAGCCAGCCAGCCGCGCCGGGCTGGTTGAATTTGAACTCTTTTTTGGCCAGGTGACGCAGGCCTGTGAGTAGGTGATGCTGCAACGAATGTTTGGGTGCCTGCAGGGCTTTGGTGGGATTGGCGCCGATGTTCTGCGCGGTGGAGACCCGGTCAGCTTGTAGCACCAGTTCCCCGAGGGTGCCGGCGTGCTCGTAGTGATTGGCCAGCAGGAACAGTAGGTGTCCCCACAGGATTGGATAGTTGCTGAGCCAGTCAAGCTGACGGGATGTCAAAACTTGTGTGTACAGCAGCCCGGTGGCGGCGCCGTGAAGCTTGTAATCGCGGCCGGCTACGTAGCGAAAGCGGTAGGGCAGGGTCAGAGGACCGTGCCAGGGGTGCCACACCTCACCATTTTCATACTCGACCTGCAGGTCGACGGCAATCTTACCAATGTCGTGAAGCAGGGCGCCGTAGGCAATCGCCGCGCTCCAGGCGTCGGCCTGGGCGGCCTGGTCTTCCGGTGCGGCGCCGCTGGGTAGCAGGTACGACTGGCGCAGCTTCAAACTGCAGGCCACCAGTTCCAGTCCATGGTCCAGCATGCCGCCCGGATAGGCATGGTGGTGGCTTTCGCTGGCGGGGAGTTGCTGTACATAGCTGGCGTAGCGGTGGATCGGGTCAAGGTAGAGCTGATTGAACTGCGGCTCGGAGAGCGCCGTGTATTGCCAGATGCGCTGCAGCAACTTTTTCCGGTGGTCGGCACAGAGCAGGGATTCGGCGAGTAGTGGGAGGAGAAATCCCTCGGGCGCTGGAGCGAGTATGGGCTCCGCAGCATTGCCTTTTTCATGCTTGAACCACCAGCGCTTCATCGGGTTACCTGCTTTGTATTCAGAAGGTCCTTTTGCCTTTTCGGATAGGCCTCTTACCCTTGTGCCCCCTTACCATTGCCGCCGTTACCCTTTAACGCCTTGAGCCTTTTCGCGAACGCGAAAATTCGAAGCCTGGCGCATCGGGTTACCTGTGTTACCGGAATGACCTGTCCTTTTCCTGTGAGGTAGACTGTCCGGCATTATTTCGAGGAAGGTGGCCTGATGACGTTGAGCGATGCCATTTTGATCGTGCTACTGGCTGACCGGATTCATGGTACCGATGCTGCCATTCGATCGGCCGCCACGCGCTGTGCGAAACAGCTGCCACGCAGTCAGCGCGATATGTTGTTCAAGATCGGCAACAGTGCCGCACCTCGTGAACTAGTGGGGCACCTTTGCCAGTTCTTGCCGGACTGATTAGTCACATGGATATGTGCACATTTTGAGGGATGAAAAGTTAGCTGGAGAGTCAGTTAACGCTCGGCTAGTAGTTGTGCCTCAGGTAATATCGCCGCACATGCCCCAACCCTAGGAAAGATTTCACATGTCCAAACTTGCCGAATTCAAAGCACTGGAAGCTCAACTGGCTGCTCAACTTCAACAGCTGGACGCGATGAAAAACGATTCCGGCCTGAAGCAGGAAATCGAGTACGGCATGAACCTGCGCCAGGTCATCACCATTCTCGACCCGTCCAAGGGCGCAAGCGTGAGTACTTCCAGCTCCACCGCCGCTCAGCGCAAGCCGCGTGAGGTCAAACGCTACAAGCACCCGCACAGCGGCGAGATCGTCGAAACCAAGGGCGGCAATCACAAGATCCTCAAGCAGTGGAAGCAGGAGCACGGCTCGGATGTCGTCGAGAGCTGGCTGCAGTAATCGCTTGCTCAATTGCAGCGGCCGATGGTCGGCGTTGCAGGCAAAACAAAGGCCCCGGTTGGGGCCTTTCTATTTGAAGTGAAAAGTCACGCCGTGAGCCGTTCGGTCGTCTCGCTGGCCTGATCCAACTGCAGCGCCAACAGGTACTCGGAAGCCTCACGGGCCAGCCCACTGGCGCGGAAGATGGCTCGCTTATCCTCCTTGAGGATCTTCAACCAGGACGCCAGGTACTCCTCATGGCGTAACTCGCCCTGGGTGCCGGTGAGGGCGCAGAGAAACGCTGCGCCCATCTCCGCGACCAACTCCTCGAAGGCGTACGCCGCAGAGCCGAATGCGTGTCCGCCTGTGATGCCTTCCCGGTTGAGGCGGGCGTGGTGACCCGACCAGTGCGTCAGCTCATGCAGCGCGGTCGCGTAGTAGCTGCCGACGTCCACGAACTGGGCCTTGGTGGGCAATTGAATGAGATCCCGGATCGGTAGATAAAACGCGTCATCCCCGTAGCGGTGTTCGATGCGTGCGCCGCTGGCGGCCAACAGACGCTCGGCAGGTGCATGATCGATGAATGCCATCGGATCTTTACCCTCGTCGTGGTACTGCTCGTCGTTGGGTAGTCCCTCGGTCTGCTCGATGTTGAACAGGCAATGCGTTCGTAGCAGTGCGAACTGCACCATCTTGACGTTACCTTGCTCATCACGGACGACCTGGCCGTCTTCGTCGTGTGCTTCCTTGCTCATGGGTTTGTACAGCACTGCGAGGGTCGATTGTTCGCCCTTGCGCACATGCCCACCGGCTTTCCGTGCCTGGTTGTAGGTGAGCCAGCGATCCTGGCGGTACCCGCGCAGACGCGCTTCGGCCCATAGCAGTGGAATGTTGATACCGGCATAGGGGCGCCGGGTAATCGCGTTAATGGGGAAAGGTGCGTCAACACTTGAGCCTGAAGTGGTCCAGGGTTTGATCCACGGGATCACCCCCTGATTCAGAGCGTTGACGATCTTGTTGGTGACGTCCAGGTAGATATCGGACATGGCGTTCTCCAGTCAAGGAAGGGGAACGCTGCCCGGCCGGGAAGGGTTCCCGGTGGGGTAAGTGGACAGTGGTAGGGTGGGCGTTCAGGCCGATGAGATGTCCACACCGATCTCATGTGGCAACCTGATATGAAGAAAAACAGGGCCGGTTTCTGGCGTGATGTGAGTTACCTGAAACTGAGTGACTGACGCCGAGGAGCGTGATTCACTCTGGGAAGCTTGATCGAGTAGCAAGTCGAGCGATTGGCGCAAGTGGTGATCTACCGAAGCCAGAGCGATGCCCAATACGGTCTGCAAGCGCTGTCCTGATTGCTCAACTGTGTCAGTAGCCGTACCAACCTCGGCGATGAATTGCCATACCCCTGGGCTCAGGACAATGGCAGGTAAGGAGCGGTTATTCCTGGACACTGGTGCCTCCCGGGAGCTGATCCAGCGATGGCCTCCAGGAGCATCCCGGGTAAGTTCCATCGCCACCGCGCTCACTGAAAACTTGGCGTGTCCAGGCATTAAAACGCGCTTGCTCGTGGGGTCAACGCCTAATCCAGCCTGCCTTGCAGGTCGAGTTTCCAGCCGCTTCCAGCGAAGTTTTTCCATCCCAAAACTTCAGATGAATCGCTCGCTGTTGTTGGCGTGGAGATTGAAAGGAGCGATGTCCCAGAGAGGCACAAATTCGTGCTTCCCTGGAACATCGCATGTGTCTCCAGAGCAGTCAGGATTTCCCGGGCAGGGCAATCTCAGCAGCGATGTACAGGTGCGTGGATGTGGCCTCAATCACCAATGCCCCGTCGGTGCCGCGTAGGCTTTCCAGAACGGGATCATCAAGGTCGAAGTACTCGGCAAAATCGTCGCCACCGAATTCACTGCGAGCGCGATTCCACCAGGCGTCAAAGTCGTCGACGTCAGGGTTGCAACCCATGGCGTAGGCAATGTGTTTGCGGCTACTTCCGTCGGATTTGCTTTCGCCGAACTCGGACATGAGGTAGACACCGTGGTCTTTGACCCCTCCAGGCAGTGCGGAGGAATGCCACCCATGCGGGAAGAATTCCCAGCACGGAAATGGAAAAGGAGCTTCAACGGAGCAGGGCTCAGTGAGGCCGATGTAAAAGAGCGCTCATCACCGCGGGAGCGGTAACCGGGCGAGCCACCGAACGCTAATCGCCCTTGGGACAACCGTCACGGGAGTGACGTGGCCTTGAAGGTTGAGGCCACCTGGGGTGCTGGAATTCCAGCGCTTGCATGTCCGGTGTATCAAGCGGGCCGGCATTGCGTCAATGAAGATTTTCAGGGGGGCGTACTGCGTCAATCCATGCGGTGCCACTGGTGATCAGCAGCGTAAACCAAGTGATCAACGGTCATGGAAAACTGCGTGAGAGGAGTAAGCTAAGGCTTGGATCCAAATTGTTTAAAGCGGTTTGACCGCACGTGCGGTGAAGTAAATGGAGATAGGAAAATGGCGACTCCAGCGTCTTCAAACTCCAACCGGACTTCTTTCGGCAAGTATTTGATTCGTGCCGCAACTCGCGCGGGTCGATTGGTGAATCAGCTAGAAGCCAGCGTGCTGCATTCACCGATGTTGGCGAGCGTGCCGTTTGGGTATCGCCGGCTCGGTATGCAGATTGTTAAGGTGATTCTTTTGCTTGCTGTTGCATCAGTTGCATTCTTCCTGGCGGTCGGAATGGTAGCCCTATGGGCGTTTGCCGCGCAGCCTATTGAAGCGAGTGATGATGAGCCCGATGTATTCGAGGTTAGCCATCCTCAGCATCGTTTCAAGTATCCAGAAATGTACGACGAACACGGATCACTTCGTTAACTGATTACTTGAGCTTTTGTACGCTTCCAACAACTTGTGATGTTCCCTTCCCAGCTTGGAGTTTGGCACTCTCTGCACCTTGAGTAAGAAGGCTCTGGACGTTGCTGCCAACGTTGTACCCCGCCCAACTCATGGTTCCCAGAAAGAACATCGGGAGCACCAAAAACATCGCCCCCATCACGTACTCGATCACCTGTGCGGTGACCGTCCCATCCATGAACCCTGCCGTTGGTAATGTTAAAAGCGCCTGGTCCGTGACAGAGACCTGGTGATACAGCGTGTCGAGCATGCTCGAGTCGATCCAGCGGGCCAGCTCCCACCAAAACGTCAGCATGTGTAGGGTGAACAGCGCGAAGGTAATCGTCATCAGCGCTTTGAGCTGATAGGTGCTGATCAGCAGCACCAGCGGCAGGCTGATGATCGTGCCCATGATCAGGAAGGCCTGCACCATTGGCAGTGCCGCACGCAGCGCATTCATCGCCGGGAAATTGCTGAACGAGCCCAAGGCCAGGCCGGTGTTGGTGGCCAGGTTGTTGAGCCCCTGTGTCAACGATCCACCTCGGGCACTGCTGCCATAGTCCTGGAACACCTGGCCAGGCGCCATGCTCAATGACTGCTGGCGCGGGCTCACCAGTTCACGCAGGGTAGCGTTTTCGATTTCGGTGGAGCTGTGTCCGGTCAGCCAACCGCGCAATTGCGTGAGCAGGTTTGGATCGACCTCGGCGACCAGGCGGTCGCGCAAGCCGACCGTGGCATCGCTCCACCACTGCTTGCAGGTTGGGTAGCCCGCACCGTTGTCCAACCGGGGCAGGGAGGTGTCTCGCGTCTCGTCATATGGCCAATCAACCCGGGGCGTGCGCGAGCGATCCGTGTCGTAATAGCCCGGCGTGTCGAGTAGGTAAGTCGAGCCAATCCAGGACGCATCGTAGCTCTGCGATTCGTCCAGCTCGGGGCGGTTAGTAAACAGCCGCGAGCGCGAATAGCCATAGCAGTCGCGGGTGAAATCGGCGACTTCCTGTAGCAGCACTTGATCGTTGATCCGTGAGCTGTCGATCTCCATGCGCATCGCGCGGATGTCGGGTGCGCAGGGGATGGACGCAGTCGCTGCAGCGGTGATGCCTTTGCTCATGGCATGCACCAGGTACCACCACACCGGCACGTTGGCGGATTTTTCGCCAATGGTGTTGAAGGTCATGCCCCAGGCCGTGTCTGTGGGCTTGGCCATCGACACCCCACAGCGCTGGCTCGCCGCATCGTCGAAGGTCACGGAGGAGAGGTTCAACGGGAAAAACGGCATGCAGCCAAACAGGATGACGACGTAGCTCATCCACAGGCGGTTCTCGACGCGGGGGATCGACAGCAAGCCCTTGTTGCCCTCGTCGGCGCCCTGTTGGCGGGCCGACAACCATTCCTGCAAGATGATCGCGCCAAACGGCGCGGCAAAGAGTCCGGTGTCCGCCAGCGTGTTCCAGATCCCGTTGTTGATGATCCACGCCAGCAGCGACAGGTAGTACTCGAGGTAGCTGTTGGTGCTCATGTTCATGACTGCACCTCACACTCGTGACAGTTCGACCAGGACGATCGAGCCAAAGCCGACCAGCCCCAAGCGCATGAGCCGTTGCTGGTCTTTAGGTAACGGCCGCGAGCGCAATGCTGTGGTCCAGCCGGCGAAGATCAGGCTGTATAGCAGAGCTCGCCAGTAGGCGAAGTAGGGCGTATTCCCCCGCGCATCCTCGAACCAATCGACTTGGGGGCCGTTCAGTTGCAGCGCCATCCAGGCAACCAGCAACGTAACGATCATTGAGCCGAAGATCAGCAGCACTCGGGCAACCGTGCTCCTCACAGAACGCGGCATCATGGCGTGCTCCTTCCTTGCTCCGCATGATGTAGGCGGTCTGGCTGCGGATCGCGCTGGTCGATGCTGCGCGAGGCATCGGCGCCGCCGGCGTGGCGATCAAGGACCAGGCTGGCGGTGTTGGTGGCCAGGGCTTGGCGCACCTGCAACTCGGTTTGCAGCAAGCGGATCTCGCGCTCCAGTGTTTCGACATTGCTGTTGAGGGCAGTGGTAGCGGGTTGTGCCGACGCCACATTGGGTTCGTGGCTGCCGGCGAGCAGCGTGCGTTGCAGCAGCATCGCCTTGTAGATCACGCTCGACAGCGCGGTCTCGCTGGCCAGGCGTCGGGCCAACAGGTTCTGGTCGGGATCATCGCGCAGGCCCTCGATGACCCCACGGGAGACCTGCAGCAACGGGCTGGAGACTTTGCCCAGGTTCTCCGGCGTGGGCTCCTCTGCGCCCGACAACATGCGCTGCAAGCCTTCAAGGTGCTGGGTGTAGGTTTCCTGGATCAATGGCGTGAGACCTGCACCCGCGCTGACGCGCAGCGTCTCGCAGTCATCACAGGTCTCCACTTCGGTCTCACCGAGCACACGTGTGGCCCACTCAGCGGCCTCGTCGGGGCTCCCCCAGGCCTGGCAGATTGCGCCGTTCTGACAATTTGAGCCGACGGCCGAGGTGTCCTCGACCGAACGGTTGTGCAGTAGGTTGTAACCCGCCTTGACCACGTCCGAGGTCACTCGGATCGGCGCCTGGCCATAGCCGCCGGCCTTTTGCCCGCCGACCCAGCTGACACCGTTGTTGCCGTTGTTGGATTCGGTGTCCTTCACCGCGGTCACGGCATCACCGTCGGACTGCTCCAGGTTGTGCTGCATTTCCTGGTTCTGTGCCAGTGCTCCCCAACCGGCCTGATCCACCTTGTCAGCCATCTTCGCCGCCATCGCCTGGCAGGTGAGCTTGGAGCGGTCGAAGTCGATGCGCCCCTGGAGCACGCCGTTGCTCAGCAGCTCATACAGCCCGGGATTGGCGCGCTGGATGATCATTGCCGGCAGCGACATCACCGCCTGGGTGGCGTTCTGGATGACGTTGCCCATGATTTGTTGGAAACCCTGCGTGGCACCATTGAGCTGGTTCTGCAGGGTGTTGGAGAGGTTCATGTTTCCGCACATCATGTTCGCGCGCCAGGACAGGCCTACGCCGAGTCCGCTGGGGCGGTAGAGCGAGGAGGGCGCGCCCACCGCCGATCCGCCACCGATGGTGTACATCACCCGATCGTCCAATACCTGTGCCTGGTCGCCCAGGTGGTAGCCACTCTCGGCGGCGTGGCCAGCGGCGCACACGAAAAGACATACCAACCCGAACGAGAGGGTGTTCATCACTGCCCTCCATCAAAGTCGATGCTGAACAGAAAGGTCTGTCCCATGCGTTGGCAGCACCTGTACGGGCGCCACAGCGACCAGGCGTAGGCGCCCTCGGCACTCTGGAGGGTGGCGCTCGGGAAGATGGCGCAGGTGCTCTGCACCATCGGAGTGAGCAACTGCCAGCGGTGGTTGTTGATGTTGTTCTCCATCACCGGCTGCGGCGGCCAATATCCGGGCGCTGGCATCGGCTGCAACGGTAGGTAGACGTGCGGCTGGCCAACGCGGGTGATGAAGTCGCTGGCGCGCTGCGCCATCACCGCGGCGGCCTTGAAGTCATCGGGTTGTACCAGGAATCCCTGCCGCGGGTAGACGCTACCCCACATGTTGCCGAAGGCCTGGCTACCGATCTCGCGCATGCCCGGAGTCAGCGCCTGCGGGTAAACGGACTCGGGGATGGCGTGGCGCCAGGCCAGCGGATCGAGCGTGCTCAGGTAGTAGGGCGCAAGCGGCACCGCCCCGCTCGGACACGCATAGCCGAAGCCGAAACTCTGGGCCAGGGCCGTCAGGGCAGCGCCGCCGGGATGCCCGATGCCGTCGACATTCTTGAAACGGGGCAGGTTGTCGCGTTGCGACGAGGGCGTGATCAGGTTGCCCCCGCCTTGCGACAGGGGCGTCGGTACCGAAAGGGCAGACATCTCGCCCCAGGGGTTACTGCCGGTGTTGGAATAGCTCGACACCACCAACTCGGGAATGAAGTGCCGGACCTTGGGTGAGGTTCGCACTGTGCAGCCGAACGGCGTACACAGTAGCCAATAGCAGATCCCGACGATTCTGTACTCCAGACACTGCAGCGACGCGACCGAGGCAATGATGGCGGGGGTGGTCAGTGCCAAGCATTGTTCGGTGAGGAACATCGTGAGAGATGCGGCAAATATCCGCTTGGCATTTCCGCGCCTGCTGCTGCGATGTGCTCCGGAGTGCCGACCTAGAGAGACCGATCTGTCTAATGAGTCTTTCATAGCTATACCCAGCACCTAATCGATGTAACGACGACGGCGTGGTTGAGTGTCTGAGGTCTGACTCACGCGGTGGACCAACTAAATGAGAGCCGAAGCATCGTTTTTGCAGGTTCTCAAGCCAGCGTAACGTCCGAACCTCGGGGCATGGGCAACGAAGGCAAGCTGTTTTAGGGATAAGCTTTACTACTGAAAGGGGAGAAGACGTGGTTGCTATGGGCACGCACCTGGAACACTGGTCTAGAAACCTGCGGGTGGTGACACTCGTGCTGTTGCTTGCTGCGCCAGGGGCTGACGCCGATCTATTTGATGATATCCCAGGAGCACGCTCCATTGGGGCAGGCGAGTTTCGCTGGTTTGGCCTTACTATCTATGAGGCTCGTCTGTGGAGCCGCCATCCTAAGCCGACGCTAGACACCGCTTTGGCCCTGGAGGTCACGTTCCTGCGTGATGTCAGCAGAGCCACGCTTGTCGAGATGCTTCAGGACGAATTCCGCCGATTGGGCGGCGACAAGCTTGAGGAAGAGCAATTGGCGAAATGGAGCTTTGAGATGCGCAGGGCGTTTGGCGATGTT
This sequence comes from Pseudomonas sp. NBRC 111127, assembly GCF_001320345.1. Lineage (NCBI taxonomy): Bacteria > Pseudomonadati > Pseudomonadota > Gammaproteobacteria > Pseudomonadales > Pseudomonadaceae > Pseudomonas > Pseudomonas sp. NBRC 111127. The sequence goes on from NZ_BCBD01000008.1 coordinate 43,829, forward strand.
CGGGCGGGACAGCGGCTGATAGGGGTGTACCTGCCTGGGCGCGGTTGTCGTTTCTATGTGAATGATCAACTGAGCCGAGAGGTGCTTGACCCTGACTTCGCCCGAGCGTTCTTCTCCATCTGGCTAGATGGCAGAACACGCTTTCCAAAGTTGCGGCGCGCGTTGCTGGGCGATTAACGAATCCGAACATGCGAAGGCGCGATGGGGGACAATCAAAGGGTTGCATTATGACCAGTTGATTAGCGATTTATTTCGAAAATGGCAGCTGGCGTTGACCTCTTGTCAGACGGTACCTTTCAGGGCCGGTATAGGCGGTTGCGAAATGGGGGGCGTTCGCTATCGTGGCATTACACGCTCCGTATAAAACTAAAGTTATAGGAGGCGACATGAGAATTCGCGGTGATGTGTTTTGGGATTGGGCGGATCAAACGCTCCATCATCGCACTCATGACGAGACCCTTGACGGCGGAACCTTTATCGACGTCCAGGTGCGATTGTCGCGTACCGGCAGTACGCAAATGTTCATTGGCGTATACGCGCCACAGGGCATGGCGGTACATGAGGAGGCTTTTGACTCGCGACCCGGCGAATCGATGACGCGGGCGTTGGCATGGGGCGTTGGGCGTGCCAGACGGATATCCCTCGAACATGCTTCCACCGGAGACAGCCCTCTATCAAAACAAGGCTGAATGCCTTTGTTCGCCCCGCTGAGGACACGTGCTGTTGGATTACGGCTTTATACCCCGTCGCCGATCAATTTCCGCCGCGATGCTCAGGGCGGCTTCCAATTCAGTGATGCGCTGTTCTTCCATCAGTCGCCAGCGTTGAGCCTTTTCTTCGGGCTCGGTCATGGCCAGGGCGAGGTACAGGCTTGGTGGTACCGCGCGAAACAGCGTCTCCAGCTGCTTGGACAAGACCACGCCCTCGGTGTACTTGCCCGAGGCCTTGCTCGCCGACAGCAGCAGAGTCTTCTGTGCCGGCGTGAGCTTCTTGAACCGCGCGATCTCTTCGATCTCTGCCGGCGGCATGTTCAGGCAGATCCACCACTCGATCATGTTGAGCATGGTCTGCGCCGCATCGGGGAAGTCGGCCAGGTTCTGCGTCGCCAGCCAGAACCAGGCACCCAGCTTGCGCCACATCTTGGTGCCCTTGACCACGAAGGGCGCCAGCAGCGGGTTTTTGGTGATGATGTGGCCTTCGTCCGTGACCATGATGATCGGACGACCGAGGTACTGGTCGCGTTCGGCAAGGTTGTTCACGGTGTTCATCAAGCTGATGTAGCTGATCGACATCTGCGCTTCATAGCCCTCGCGGGCATAGGTGGCGAGGTCGACGATGGTGACATCGCTTTCCGGCCAAGGGGTGCCTGGTCGGTCAAACAGCGCACCCTCGAAACCTTGGCAGAACAGGTCGATGGACTCGGCCATTTCCTGGGCCCGCTCGCGACGTTTGTCGGGCAGGTGGGCGTCGCTGGCTACCGTGCGAAGGGCATCACGGACATGGCGCGTCATGACCTGCTGATCGCTGGCCGCACAGTGCCTGGCGGCGTCGAGAATGCACTCGCGAATCAGGCTGCGGTCTGCCCGGGTGAGGCGCGCCTCTTCCTTGGCTTCGCCGCCGGTGATCATCAGGCGGGCGGTGATCTCCAGCTCGCCCAGCACATCGCGTTGCTCGTCGCTGCCCGAAGCGTCTTCATCCAGGACCTCGGTCGACAGGCTGGCGACCTGGTCGGGGCGTTCGATCAGTCGGCGGGCATCGGCGAAAGGGGCCAGGCTCAAGCCGCTGCCCGGTTTGAGTTGGACCTTATTGACGGTCAAACCTAGGGTGGCGAAGTAGTCGCCCTGCAGGCCAAAGGAGTTGCCGGCTTCGACGATGAACAGCCGCGGCCGGTACACCGCCATGATCTGCATCAGAATCGAGACCAGGGTGGCCGACTTGCCGGCGCCAGTCGGGCCGAACAACAGCAGGTGACCATTCATGGAACGGTCGAAGCGTGACAGCGGGTCGAACGATAGTGGCGCGCCACCCCGATTGAAAAAGGTGATGCCCGGGTTGCCGGTACCGATGCTGCGTCCCCACAGCGGCAGCAGGTTGGCCACATGCTGGGCAAACAAGAGCCGGGTGTACCAATTGCGTTTATCCCGTGCGGGGTTGTAGACCATCGGCAGCCAGCGCAGGTAGCTGTTGCACGCGGCCACCTCATCGCCCTCGCGCACCGGTTGCAGGCCGGCGCCGAGCAGTACATTGGCTGCCTGGATCGAGCGCTGGCGCAATTGCTGTTCATCGGCGCCGCGCAGGTACAAGGCCAAAGTACCGCGGTACAGCTTGTGCTGGCGACCGATCAGCGCGCGGGCCTCTTCCACATCCTGGCGAGTCTGGGTCGAGGCCAGGTTTTCGCCGATTGCTTTGCGCGCCAGGCGGTTGAGCTGCTCCTCGAGCACATCCTGGGGCGTGATCACCAAGGTCAGGCTCAGGATGGCCTGCTCCGGCAACTGGTCGAACAAGGCGTTGAGCGCCTCACCCTTGCGGGTCTCGCCGGTCAGCTGGCCGATAAGGGGCGGCCTGCGCAGCTTGTCGACTACCATCACCGCGTGCGGCTGCTGATCGAAATACCACAGCCCCTGCTCGCTGTCCGAGTGTGGCTCCTGGAAGAACAGCCGCTCGGCAAAGGCATGGTCGAACGGCAGCGATAGGCCCTCGCCGTCATCGGTCTCCGGGTAGGGCACCCGTCGATAGAACGCTGCTGGTGCTTCACCGGTGAGGGTCGGTGCCGGGTTAAACCAGGGCAGCAACCACGCATAGAAATCCCGCCCCGTCAGCCGGCGAGGATTGACGCCGCAGGCCTGCAACGACGCTACCAGGCGGTCACAGGTTCTTTCCAACAGCTGAGTGGGTTTTTGCCCGTCGTCGTCGGCCTGGTCACCGAGCCAGCGATAGACCACCAGTCGAATCCGCCGATTGCTGCCGCGCCAGGGCAGGTGCGACACGACAGGGTCGTCAAACAGCCCAACCGGTTTGGCAATGGTTTCGAGGTGGTGCTGCATCAAAGCAAGGAAGGCAGCGGTGAAGGGTGTGCCTGTCGCTCGGGGTGCAACGTATTGCTCCAAGCGTTCCAGGTACGGGGAAAAGTCACTGTCGTCCTGGCAGAAGAACTGCACCACCCATGGCGCCTGGTCGAACTCGTCGAAGCTGTCCTGCAGCGCATCTTCCAACGCATCGCGCGCTGCCGTCAGCCATTCCGGCTCACGGCCCTCGGTGCCGATCGGCTGCAACTCGAACACGGCGCCGACCGAGCGGTTGTCGTCGAGCAGAAAGCACTGCTCCTCCTCAAGGTATTCGACCCAGGGCAAGTGGTCGGTGAAACTGGGGTTGTGCGCATACTGTGCAGCCTCATCCGCACGTGTTGCGCGCCGACGCTGCGCCGCGCGCCAGGGCTTCCAGCGCGGCGGGGTGCGATCTACATCATCATCCATCACAGATCGTCCAAGCGTTCGCCGGGCAGCGCATACTGGACCTTCTCGTACAACGGGAAGACGGTCGAATAGCCGGGCACGGGCGTCTGTTGGGTACCGGCCAGGTGCGGGTAGATGTACATCACCAGATCAGGGTTGGGCAGGCGTGGGAACTGGGCGCGGATCTCGTTGGCGGCTGTGCGGGTGTAGGCGCTCTGGTCCTTGATCAGGCGCTCGGGATCAAGCACTGGCCGGCGCAGCTCATCGCGGGCCTCCTGCAACTGCTGCTGCGTACCGACGGCGCCGCCGCTGTTCCAAATATCCAGCATGGTGTGGTCGCCGTGGGGCAGCATTTCGTCCTTGCTGGTGGTGCAGCCCGCCAGGTGCAGGCAAAGCAGCAGGCTAATCCAGGTCCAGTACCGAAACGGGTGGGCTTTCATGATTCACTCTCCGGCCTTTGGGTTCGTAATCGATGCTGATTTCGTGATCCAGGTGCAAGGCCACCTTGGCACCCGGCGGGACGTAGATGGCGGCAAACGCTTCGCCGTAGAGCTTGTTGACCCAGTCACGAATGTCGCCGATGCCACCGCTGATGACCGAGTTCAGTGCGCTGTTGCCACTGTTCTGACTCAGCCCCAAGCTGCCGCTGGCCGAGTTGATGAAGGAGGTGTTGGTCTGTTCGCTGCCCAGCGCTGCTGCAAATCCAGCGCCGGCAGCGGTGATCAGGCTCTGGCTGCCGAGGTACTGCTGGGCGTTGGAGCGACGCTCGCCGGCGATGCAGGGAATGCCGTAAGGGTCGGAGATGTAGCCGAGGCCGCCGCGGATCTTTTCGGTGTCCGAGGTCTGGGTGCTGGCGCGGTTGCGGCTGATCACCTTCTGCGGCTGCGGCACCGTGCGGACGGTGCCGTCGCTGAAGACAAAGGTGAGCGACTCGACCTGGCCGCGCACGCAGGACAAGGTCCAGTCGCCGGCCGCGGTACCGCTCATGACCGCGCCGACCACGTCCGGTAGATCGATGCCGTTGGCGGTGAGGTTGTCCGGTCCCACCAGTACCTTGAACGGGTAGGGATCATTCACCGTGCCGTCCACCGGCACGCGGCCAATCAGCGCGGTCATAGCGATCGAGCCCATCAGGGTCGAGTTCTCCGGGATGGTGTAGAGGGGCTTGGCACCCTCGGCCCGGTCCTGAGTGCCTTCCAGGTCGTGCTCGCCTTTGGCCACGGCACGGAGATGGTCTTGGCCGCGGTCAATCGCGTTGTTGTCTAGGCCATGCAGGTCTTTGAATTTCGACGTCAGCGACGACAACGGTCCCTCAGCTTTGCTGGTGCCCTCCTGGCCGGCACGGGCATTCGATGGCTCGATCCACTGCACCGCATCCGCCGGCAGTTGTGCCCCGGAGAATTGTTGCTCGTCACCCGGCTCGAGACCGAAGCCCACAGGTATTTCGGACTTCGCGGGCGGCTTGTTGGTGAGTTGGTCCTTGAGCCGGGACAGCAAACCCTGGGTCTCGCGGTGCTGTTGCTCGGCCTTCTGCCGGGCATCGTTGGCCTGTTGGCGCTGCTCGGTGACCTGCTGGGTGACACTGCTCAGCGTGCTCTGAATGCGGCTGTCGATGTTGCCTTCGCGCGTGCGCAGGCGGTTGTTCTCGGTCTGCAGCGTCTCGTTACCTTTCTTCAGTGACAGCATCTCGCTGCGCATCGCCTTGACCTGGCCAATCAGCGTGGCCACGGTGTCGCGCGGCGTGTCGCCAGCAATGCCGAGGGCCTTGGCCTGGTCCGGGCTGAGTGCGGTGTTTTCGGGATCATGGGCAGGTTGACCATCCGGCGCCGCCACCCAGGATTTGCCGATGATCAGCACAATTCCCAGCAGGACCGCCGGTACCAGCCATTTCAGCAAACCGTTAGCTTTCATGATCGGCAGCCTCCGGCGCTGGCGGTGGCAACAACAGCGCGTGCCTCAGGTCGCCGCCGCGGGTGACGAGGTACGCCACGGTGGTGTCTTCAGGTGTGCCAGCGTGCCCCAGGTATTCGTGCTGGAAGGTGGCGGCATACAGCGTGGCCTGCAGGTGCCGCGGGTCCAGCTTGACCTTGGCCGACCCACGGTTGACGATCTTCACCGCCGTCACCCAATAGTCGCCCAGCCGCCAGGCGGCGAGCCCCTTTATGGATACGTGCTCGGTCGGCAGCAGTGTGCTGAACCCTGAGGACTCGTCCAGCGGGACTCGACGCACACCGGGCAAGGGCGCCACGGTGCGCAGCGGCGCATAGAGGTTCTGCGCCGCGTAGCGAGTCAGCACCACCGGTACCGGCGTCGCTGCGGGGGCTGCATCCTTCGCGGTTTCCTCGTCCGGGGCCTGAGTCTGGGCAACGATCTTGACCGCCTCCAGCGACTCATTACCTTCGAGCGCTTCGATGTCGATCAGGATGATGTCCCCCGACTTCACCGACTGCAATTGGAGGCGGGTAGGAGGGAGGGCTTCCGACGCACGCAGGTACACCGTGCCGCCGACTGACTGCACACGCAGCTTGCTGGTGATCGCGCTGGGTAGCCCGACGCGAACATCCTCATCCAGCATCAGGATACGTTCCTGACCCACCGTCAGCGGCACGGCCAGCGGCAGGCGGTCCCAGTATTTGACCTCGACGGCGGCTGCGGCTGAACACCACCCGGCCACCGACACCAGCATCAAGATCAAGAAACGCATCATCATGCACCTCCAGGCAGCGTCAGCTTCTGCGGTGTGCCTTCGTAGCAGTCCAGGGCCAGGCCCCATTTGTTGTGCTCGGGGTCGACGTCGAAGCGCACTACGCGTAGCGGATAGCGCACGACGACGCGCTTCACCGGTTCGGCGGCGTAGTACTCGTCGGCATTGAGGTCGAGCTTGACCAGCCAGCTGTGCTTATCCAGCTGCTTTACCCGCAGGTCGGGGTCATCGCTGTAGCCACGACCCAGCACCTCGTACACGCCGCGCACGCGGCCACGTAGTTCGCCGGCTGCCTTGCGGTACTCGAAGTCGCCATCGAAAAACGTCTTGCAAGCGGGTGTCAGGTAGGGCTGCAGGGCGAAGATCGCGCGGTGGTAGTCGACCTCGCCGTCGGTGGGCCAACGGTTAAGCTGGCCGAAGATGTACAGGGCAAAGGCGTAGATGTTTTCCGGCGGCACATCCCACCATTTGCGCGTGCTGCCGGAGCGCAAGTCCGGTGGTACGTGAATGGTCAGTTCGGATGGTGCGGACTGCCAGCCATACCAGAGTCCGGTGCACAGCAGCGCCAGCACGGCCACGGCCAGGCGCAGGCTGAGAATGTGCGCCTGCTGCGCATCCACCTTGTTGCGGAAGCGGCTCATGGGGTGGGCCTCGCAGGTCGGCGCGTACGGCGGACCGTCCACGGGCCGGAGTGTAGGATCAGGTAGTGACTGCTGATGCCCCAGTGCACAGCCAGCTGCCACTGCAGGCGTCGGTACAGCCAAGTTTCTGGACGAGCACGCTTGGCCCGGCGCAGCAACTTGCCGCCACCGAGCAGCACCAGCGCCATGCACAGGAACATGCAGGTGGGGAGGGTGGCGATGGAGGCGGTGGCCACCGCCAGCGGTGCGCCGAGAATCAGGCCTAGTACGGCACCGACGATCAGCGCGACCCACATCTCGTCGTTGGTGAGGCCGCGCAGGACGGCTGGGTCGCGGTTGAGGCGTTCCGGCAGGAAGGTCAGCGTGCCGTCTGGGAGAGTGGCAGGGACGTCGGACATGGCAACCTCACAGGATCGTCGCAGCTTTGGTGAGGAACCACAGGATCACCACCACCAGCAGCGCGCCGACGCCGACCACGGCGCCGAGGTCCTTCCAGGTCTTGCGCTGGTTTTGCACGTCGGCGTAGACGGTGAGCGAATGCCAAGCCACGCCCAGGAAGGCGAGGGTGGCGATCAACAGACCGAGCAGGATGCCGCCGTCATAGGCGTAGTTCTTGATGGTGTCGATCAGGCCTGAGCCCTCGCCGCGGGAGGGGGCTTCCATGGTCGGCAGATCAGCCCTGGCCAGCGTCGAGCTCAGCAACACCGAGCCGCCGAACAGGGCTTTTGTATAGATAGCTCGCAGCCGGAGCAGCGGAAGGAGGCAGTGACGGGAGAGTTTCATGGCAGGGTCTCCAGACTACGACAGCATGAAAAACATCAGCACGATCAGGGCTAGGGCCAGACGCAGCGTGCTGCCGCCGAGCGCACCGAAATTGAGATTGCCGGCCGCCCAACCGCGGTAGCCGGTCCACAGTGCCCAGGTGCACCAGAGCAACGCCAACACCAGCACCGAGGAGCGCCACAGCACCGAACTGAGTTGCGGGGCAAAGCCGGCCACGGCCGAGAACGCGCTGAGTTGAGCGTCAGTCATGCTCATCGGAGGGGCTCGAGTGAGGCGCATCAACTCGATACTGACCGGTCATTTCGACCTGGTCAGCTGGCTGAGCGCGGGAGGGCGACAAGTATTTATGGATGCCTTCACGTATTCGTTCGAGGTCCGCCGTAAACCTCGGATAGTCGAAGCGATAGCGCGTTCCTGCGGCGTCGTCTGAGCCGCTTTCGGCACGATCGGCCAACTGTTCGATGGCAGTGAACTGTCGTTGCACGAGTCCCAGATCTGAGCGCTCGCGACTTTCCTGTGCGACAGCCGGAAGTGCTGCCAGACAAATCAAAAGCGACGGGAAGGCATATGTCCTCATGGCGGGCTCCAGAGCGGTCTCTGGTCGTCACCATTACTGCGCGGGGGAGTTGACGCACGAGTTAAAAGGATTCTCGGCGTTTCGTTTTCTGGCGAGGTTGGGCAGGGAGCGGGGTGAGCCTGAAGTTAAGGCATTGAGGGAGGATGAGAACCTGCTGGTGCTGAGGTCTTACGAGTGCTGCAGCGAGCACCTGAACGGCTAGCCAGGCATTACTCGGAGAATGACAGCTCCGCCTGAAGTGCGCACGGTGCGCGCGAAGGCATTTTCGTTCGGGGATTGCGTGAGTTGGCCGGCAAAGCAGTCTCAGCTAGATCATCCCCCAGTGTGGCCTGTAGTCCAGGAATTCGACCCTCTGACTCAAGTGCTCGAATCTCGCTCCTAGTCCTGACGATCAGCTCATTTGCCGTCTGCCCTGTATCCTCGCTCAGCGTCAAAGCCACCAGCGTCAAGGGACTCACTTCCAATCGCTCGCTAAGCTTCTCAAGTTTGTCCAGCGTGAGGCTCGATCTACCGGATTCGAGCTTGGACAAGTAGGTGCGGCTGGTCGTGTCGGCAAATCCGCGTTGGGTGATGTTGCGGTGACTGCGTAGTACTCGAAGCACGTTAGCGAACGATGACTTTAGTGTCATTGAGTTACCTAAGACATAAGGCAGGTATAGCGACCTTGTCGTCTCATCGACGTTGATTGGCGCAAATGACTGGACGCGACCGTTGCAACGAGCATTCTTGGCTTGTGGCAGATCGGCCCTCAACAACCTGCGTCATTGAACTACTTGGGTGAGCAATTGAAGTCGCCCCCCGGTTACAGCGTCATGTCTACGCGATTCACGGTTTTTCGTTAAGCTGAATTTGCGTAACGGTGCCGTCGTTCGATTCTCGTCCGGACGCGTGCAGTTTGTCGATAATTTGTCGCGCGAGTGCATGGTAGAGCGAGACAGGTGAAATCCAGCCCGAGATGGCGGTAGCCATCAGTGTGGTCGCGAGCATGGGTATGGCAAGGTCGGGGCTGTGGGTCAGTTCGAGGACTATGACGGAGGCAGTGAGCGGTGAGCGTGTCACGCCGGCCAGATAGGCCCCCATACCCAGCAATGCACATGCTTGCGGGTCAACATCGGGTATCAACGACAGCAGTGGCGCGAACGCCGCGCCTATGCTCAGCGAAGGTGAAAACAGCCCGCCAGGAATACCGGAGAGGTAGGACACGACGTTGGCCAGAAATTTCCACAGCAAAAAACTTGGATCGGTGACGGGTTGTGCCCCAAGCAGGGCGCGCGTTTCTTCATATCCGGTACCGAACACGTGATTGCCGGAAACCAACCCCAGTATTGCTAGAGTAAAGCCGCAGAGGGCCGCGAAACGGACTGGATATCGACTGCGCAGCCCGCAGACACGGCCGAGGATGCCGTGATCGGTGGGCAGCACCAGCTTCGCGTAAAAACCTCCCAGCAACCCGCCCAGTGCTGCGCATGCAGGGACCACGCTCCAACCCCATCCAGTTGGCATCCGTCCACCGATTTCGCCAAAGTAGGCGTAGTGTCCCATCAGGCCCAGTGTCACGACGCCGCCAATCAGCACTGCCGTTAGCACCAGTCCGCTGAAACGTTGCTCAAACGTGCGGCTCAATTCCTCAATGGCAAAGACCACCCCGGCCAATGGCGTGTTGAAGGCTGCGGCAATGCCTGCGGCGCCGCCGGCGAGGATCAGTCCAGCGATCGTGCGTCGCCCATGTAGGCCCAGCCGGCGGCCGAAGGCATACAAAACGGCGGCCCCGATATGAACGGTTGGGCCTTCCCGTCCTACCGAGCCCCCAACTAGGAGTGCACCGAGGGTCAGGCTCATGCGTGCAGCGGCGACTGGCAGTGAAAGCAATCTGGCTCGTAAACGGCGGGAGGGCATTTCAAGGGCGGCGATGACTTGGGGAATGCCGCTGCCTTTGGCATTTTCAAACCAGCGCTGTGTCAGCCACGCCAGCAGCGCGAAACCGAAGGGCGTGATCAGCAACGGGGACCAAGGCGCCCATTCAAGCAAGCACCTGAACGACGCGAACGCGGCGTCGGCCAGCCACGCGAATGCCAACGCCGTCAGCCCGACCAGAAGTGCGCCGATCCAGAATGCCAGGCGTTGTCGCCATTCTCGCCAGTATGAAGTGCTGGAAGAAGGGGTGGCGGTTTTCAAATCGGCCATTGTTTGTCATGTGATGGGAACAGACAGAGAGTATGGCGTGATTTGTCGAGCGGGCATACCCGACCGAGGTGGTACTCACGCACAGTCTGGCAGGCGAGTCATCTCGCATCTGCCAGACATCCGCCGTTTTGTTATGACGTCGACCGGACCTCGCCAGTTGAAGAACGGTTGCGCATGGCGATTACACCCCACGTCAAACCCAGCGCTGCGGCGATGACAGAAGCGGACAGCACCCCCAATTTGGCGGCGCCGAGCGCTGCAGGATCGACGAATGCAAGGTTGGCAATGAAGATCGACATGGTAAAGCCTATGCCTGCCAAAAGACCGATCAACATGATGCCCCGCCAGTTGACTTCGGCCGGGAGTGCACACCAGCCCAATCGGACCATCAACCAGCTGACGCTGACGATTCCCAACGGTTTGCCTGCGATCAGGGCGGCGGCCACTGCCATCATTACCCAGCGTGATGTTTCGGCGGAAAGGTCAGCGCCCGACAGGCTCACCCCAGCGTTGGCCAAGGCGAACAACGGCATGATGCCAAATGCCACCCAAGGGTGCAGCAGGCCTTGTATGCGTACTACCGGAGGTACCAGTTCGCGTTGCGCTGAGCGCAGACGTTTCAACGGGTCCATCAGATCGCTGGCATCCTTCTCGGGTGCCTTGGCATTGCCCAGCAGCTCGCTGGTAAAACGGCTGACAGCATCCAGCGGACGCTCGCGCATGGGCATCGCCGTTACTGGAGTCATCAGACCTAGCACAACACCGGCAAGCGTCGGGTGAGCACCGGTCATCAGCATACCCAGCCAGGTAATGGCGCCCGGGAGGATGTAGGCCCATGCACTACCCACGCCGATTTTCTGCAATCCCATGACCAGCAGCAGCCCAACCGCAGCCACCGCGAAGCCGCTGTAATCGAGGCCGCCAGAGTAGAATAGGGCGATGATCAGCACTGCGATAATGTCATCGATTATCGCCAGGGCGAGCAAGAAGACGCGGACATTGGAAGGAATCGATTTGCCCAGCAGTGCCAGTACACCCACGGCAAAAGCGATGTCGGTGGCTGTTGGCACGGCCCAGCCTTGTTGTTCCTGGGGGGCATGGCCAAAACCAAGGTAAATGAGCGCAGGGACGGCCACACCGCCGATTGCCGCCGCCATCGGTAAAGCAGCTTGGCGCAGGCTGGCGAGTGCGCCTTCATGAATCTCACGACGGATCTCCATGCCTACGACCAGGAAGAAGATGGTCATCAAGCCATCGTTGATCCAGAAATGCAGGGATTTGGCGTAGATCACCGAACCGATGCCGAGTGTCAGCGGGGTGTGCCAAAGATGCTCATAACTTTCCGCCGCCGGGGAATTCGCCCAGACCAGCGCGGCGAGTGCGGCCACGAGAAGGACAATGCCGCTGACGGCTTCGATATGAAGAAAGCGTTCAAAGTTGGCAAAGGCCCGTTCGGCCAATTCCTGGGCTCGAGGTAATTCTTTCTGGGGCATAGGCGCAATGGCTCCCGCATGGCGGCCCGACCAGCGTTGTTGTTTAACCTGCCTCACTGCGCCGTGCAGCTAGCACCCGATGGCAGTCTACCCAATCATCGCGGTCAGATGAATGCTCAATTAGCGGTCAGTGGTTCAAATGGTGGGTATTTGAGATTTTTTTGCGGCGGGGGTAGGGTCTAAAGTCAACTTCGAGCGGGGAGGGGCCGCCATCAGGCACTGCATGGGCTGCTAGTCTTGGACCAAGTCGCCGTGCTCGCCCCCTGTGCTCATCGCCTTACAAGGAGAACTGCCGCAATGACTGCAGCCCCGAAACCCAGGAGCACCCTCAATCCCCCCGTTTTCTATACCAGCGCGGTTTTGATCTTTCTTCTCGTGCTGTACGCCACAGCATTCCAAGCGCATGCGCAGGCGCTGTTCGAACACGTCCAGACCTGGATCATTACCAATGCCAGTTGGTTTTACATCCTTACCGTGGCGCTGGTCTTGATCAGTGTGGTGTTCCTGGCCGTCAGTCGTTACGGTGATATTAAGTTAGGGCCCGATCACAGTGAGCCGGATTACCGGAAGAGCAGCTGGTTCGCCATGTTGTTTTCCGCCGGCATGGGCATCGGCTTGATGTTCTTCGGTGTGGCGGAGCCGGTGATGCATTTCACCACCCCTCCAGTGGGTGACCCTGGCACGGTCGCGGCGGCACGCGAAGCCATGAAGATCACGTTTTTCCACTGGGGGCTGCATGCTTGGGCGATCTACGCCATTGTTGCATTGATTCTGGCTTACTTCAGCTTCCGCAATGGGCTGCCGCTGACCCTGCGCTCGGCACTTTACCCATTGATCGGTGAACGCATCTACGGCCCGATTGGTCATGCGGTCGATATCTTCGCCATCCTCGGCACGGTGTTCGGCGTCGCGACCTCGCTGGGGTATGGGGTACTGCAGATCAACAGCGGCTTTCACCATGTGTTCGGTCTGCCGGTCAGCCCGACGGTTCAGGTCATTCTCATTGCAGCCACGTGTGGGTTGGCAACGCTTTCGGTGGCCAGTGGGCTGGATAAAGGCATTCGCATCCTGTCCGAGCTCAATTTGAGTCTGGCAGTGATATTGATGTTGTTCGTCCTGATCTTGGGGCCTACCGTGTTCCTGCTGCAGGCTTATGTACAGAATACCGGCGCTTACCTTTCGGACATCGTCAACAAGACCTTCAACCTCTACGCCTATGAACCGACTGACTGGATTGGTGGGTGGACGTTGCTGTATTGGGGCTGGTGGTTGTCTTGGTCGCCTTTTGTAGGGCTGTTCATCGCTCGCATTTCGCGTGGACGTACCATCCGTGAGTTCGTGTGTGGCGTGTTGTTCGTTCCGGCCGGTTTTACGTTGCTGTGGATGACGGTATTTGGTGATTCGGCTATCCACATGATCCTCAACGATGGGGTGAAGGACTTGGCCACTGTCGTTGGCCAAGACAGCTCATTGGCGTTATTCGCGTTCCTTGAACACTTCCCGTTTTCCACGGTGATCTCGCTGATCGCGGTACTGATGGTGGTGGTGTTCTTCGTAACCTCGGCAGACTCGGGGGCCTTGGTAGTCGATATGCTCGCGTCCTCCGGCCAAGGCCATTCCCCATTGTGGCAACGGATTTTCTGGTCGCTCAGCATCGGTGCTGTTGCCATTGCGTTGCTCTTGGCTAACGGCCTCAAAGCCTTGCAGACCGCCACCATCGCCAGCGCGTTGCCGTTCGCCGCCATTCTGTTGATTGCCATCTGGGGATTGTTCAAGGCCTTGAGCCTGGATGCTACCCGTCGCGGCTTGCGTAATCAGGCCCTTCCAGGTACTCGGCATACCCGGCAGCACCAAGGCGGCTGGCAGCGCCGGCTGCGCAATATTGCCATGATGCCGCGCCGCGCCCATGTCACGCGCTTTATTGCCGAGGTGGTCAAGCCGGCCTGTGAAGAGGTTGCACTTGAGTTGCGCAAGCAAGGCTACGACGTCGCGGTGAATGAGCGGGATGATGGCCGCGTCACCCTCGAGCTTTCACACGCTGGGGAAGGGCGCTTTCTCTACGAAGTCCGTCCGCGTGCTTTCAACACACCTAGCTTCGTCATGCGTGATACGGAAGACGGAACCGATGGTCGCAAGTATTTCCGGGCTGAGGTGCATTTGCCTGAAGGAGGCCAGGACTATGACATCATGGGTTGGAGTCGTGACGATGTGATCGGCGATATCCTCGATCAATACGAGCGTCACCTGCATTACCTTCATGTGGTGAGTTGAGACTGGGGGTGTATTGCGCTGCACAAGGCGTCAGGGCAGTGCAGAGCGCTCGTTAGCGGGCATTGAAAGCCGGCAGGGCCAGAAGTCAACGGCGGCAACGTCCCTGGAAGGTGGACCTAGCCAGTTTGCAAGTGGCTGGCAATGGCCCTGAAAGCACAGCTCATAGTCTCCGGCTTCGGGTGTGCGCCCGGCATGCAAGGGGTTCAGAGGCGGCAGTTGGCGGTGGTAGTGCCATGTGCCATCTCGCAACGTGGCGTCATCGGGTATTTCCATGCCAGCGCCGCTGCCGCGTACGCGGGCCTCCATGAGTACCAGCCCGCTGGCGCCGACCTGGTAATCCTCTTCCCAGCGGATTTTCTCGATGCTGTGCTGCCAAGCCAGGGTGAAGTGCTCAATGGGCAGGCTGGCCCAAACCACGCCGGCGAGCCCAAGGCAGAGACCATTCATACCCTTTGCTCGGCTGTCGTGCGACTCCGCCAAACGTGCCAGCCCAATACCGCAATACCCAGGGCGAACCCGACTTCATCACTGACGGGCAAGGCCAGGATCAGGCATACACCTGCGACGAAGGCCAGTAGACGCTCCCACCAGGTCATGGACATACGGAAGTGGCCAATCGATGCGCAGCCCCATAGCGCAACAGCAAACACGGCCTTGATCACCATGTACGAGGTGGCGCTGAGACTGTCGCCCTGCAGCATCAACGCAGGGTCGTAGACCGCCATGAATGGCACGACGAAACCAGCCAGGGCAATGCGGACCGCCCAGAAGCTGATCAGTAACCCTTTTTCCTTGGCAATGGGGGCGGCCGCGAAGCACGCCAGCGCGACCGGCGGGGTGAGGTCAGCCAGAATGCCGAAATAGAACACGAACATGTGCGAAACGATCAGTGGCACACCGAGCTCCAGCAGGGCGGGGGCGGCGATGGAACTGGTAATGATGTAGTTGGGGATGGTGGGAATGCCCATGCCTAGCACCAGGCACGTCAGCATGGTCAAGAGCAGTGACAGGAACAGGTTGTCGCGGCCGAGATCAAGGATGTACCCCGCAAAGGTCGTGGCAAGTCCGGTCAGGGAAATGACGCCGATAATGACCCCCACCAGCGCGCAGGCAATGCCCACCGGTACGGCATGCCGCGCCCCCTCCGCCAGCGCCATTACAAAGCCGCTAAGGGTGGCCCTTGCGCCTTGCACGAAGACGCAGGCGAGGGCAAGCGCCGCGATCACCAGCAGGATGACGCCGATGCCCATGCGGAAGAAGCCCGAGCACAGTAGTCCCAATGCGACCCAAAAGGCCGCGCGTAGCCAGGTGCCCTGAGCGCGCAGGATGATGGCCGAGCCCAGGATGACGATAGCTGTCAGGGCCAGGCCAACCATGCCTGAATAAAGGGGCGTACGCCCCGAGAACAGCAGCGCGACCAATATCACCAGTGGCACGAGCAAGAACCAGCGTTGGCGCAACGCGTCCCAGGCACTGGGGCATTCTTCGCGGGGCAGGCCATGCAGGTGGCTGCGTTTAGCCTCCAGGTGAACCATCCAGTAAATCGAGCCGAAATACAGCAAGGCAGGGATGAGCGCAGCTTTGGCCACTTCGGCGTAGGGCACGTTGATGGTTTCCGCCATGATGAAAGCGACCGCACCCATGACCGGTGGCATCAGTTGGCTGCCCATGCTGGAGGTCGCTTCGACGCCCCCGGCAAACGCCGGCTTGTAGCCAAAACGCTTCATCAGCGGAATGGTGAACTGCCCGGTAGTCACCACGTTGGCCACTCCGGAGCCGGTGATAGTTCCCATCAGCGCCGAGGAAAATACCGCGACTTTCGCCGGGCCACCGCTACGGTGACCAAACAGGCCCATGGCAAAGTCGGTGAACAGGCGGATCATGCCCGCCTGCTCCAGAAACGCCCCAAAGAGGATGAACAGGTAGATGTACGTGGCTGAAACATAGGTAGGGGTGCCATACAGCCCCTCGGTACCGAAGGACAGTTGGTTGACAATCTGGTCAACGCCGTAGCCTCGGTGCGCAAGGTCACCGGGCAGGTACTGGCCTAGGAGCCCGTAGGCCAGAAACAGGGCGCAGATAAACGGAAGCGCAACGCCCATGACTCTTCGTGCGGCTTCGAAAACCAGGCCGATCAGTAATAGGCCGACGATCAGATCGCTGCTGATCAACTCGCCTGAGCGTTGAATAAGGTCGCCTTCGAAGTACCACTGATAGGCGGCCGTCGTCATTCCTGCAATCCCCAATAGCCAGGCAAGCGGTTGCCAAGGCCGGTGGTGACCGACTACCGGGTAGCTTAGGAATACGACCAACAGCAGGAAGCCCACGTGCACCGATCGCAATACCTGGGTGGAGATGAGTGGGTAGGCCGCGGTGGCGACCTGAAAGATTGAAAACGCCAACGCCACCGCGAATAGAGTTGCGGGCCAGCGGTCGGTACTGGCGTGAAGGCCGTGCGACGATTCGCTCATGGAGTGCTCCCACTTTGCGCGACAAAGGATCAGGGGAGCAGGTTTTTCTCTTTGAAATAGCGTTCAGCGCCAGGGTGGAGCGGGATCGGCAAATTCTTGGCTGCATTCTCAGCTTGGATATCTTTCGCTGCCGCATGAGATGTGACCAAGCGTGGCAGATTCTCGAAGATCGATTTGGTCATCTGGTAGGCCAGGTCGTCGCTCAGGTCCGCCCGGGTGACCAGAATGTTGGTGATGGCTACCGTTGGCACTTCCATCCCTTGGCCGTCATAGGAATTGGCCGGAATG
>NZ_BCBD01000009.1:0-60086 GCF_001320345.1 Pseudomonas sp. NBRC 111127
GCAGCTCTAAGTAGGCACGCTGAATGAGCCTACTCAACATCTGCGGCTCCTGGCTAACTGCTGCGCTGAGCTTTTCCTTGATCTTTTCGACCAACTCCTCCTGCCAGGCATGCGCGGTGGTATTGGCCTCGGTATGCACAAGGAAGCTGAACTTTTTCGCAGCTTTCCCTGCCTGCTTGTCCTGCAAGCGACGGATACAACCACCGACGATGAAGTTACAAATTGCATCACGCAGGGTCGGGATTGCCTTGCTGGTTAGTACCTCTTCCAATTTCAGCCGGCGACCGTCCTTTTTGCGCAGAATCTGCAGCTCGTCCAGATCTACGGGCTGATAGAGAAATTTGGCCAAGTGACCTTCTTCCTGGCTATCTTCAAAGTAGTATTCACTACCCACGTAGGCAGCATTGACGGGAACCAGCTCAGTGAAGGCCGGGCGGATCGGCCTGAAGCTGTCGCCTTTGATCTGCACATCGGCAGGCTGCAGGTAAAGCGAGTATGGGGTTGCAGTAACCTGCAGAAAGGCTGCACGTTCGACGATAACGCGCAGATGCTCAAGCTGGCGAGCGGTAACGTTGATGTCCAATTCGCCCTTGTCACGCTTGAAGCCGACGCTAGCGTAATCCGCCTCGTCGTCGATGATCAATACGCGCTTAGCTTTGAGCTGTGGGTATTTGCTTTTGAATAGATCGATGAGGCGATTCAGATTGTCAGTCTGCTTCTTCACCACAAGCACCAGCTTCTGGTTAAGTTCGAAACCGGTGAGGTGGCCAGGCATGGTCATGATGTCGAATACCTTGAGCAGGTCGTTCTCGTTATGCGCACGGAACTCGCTCTTGATACGCTCGTAGGTCTGTTTGGCCAGAGCCTTCGTTCCCTTCGTCAGCACCACCGCCACATCGAAATCATTGTCAAAAGCCAGCGCCATTATAGCCAGGAAGGTTTTCGTCTTACCCGACTGAATCTTCCCCAGCAGCATCCCCGGATGGTCTTCACTGGTCTGGCTCAGCATCAAACGCTCGACGACAGACTCAATACATTTGCAGTCTTCGTTGGAGTAACGTACATCGTCTTTAACAAAAGATGTATAGAAATCACCCTGCTTGTTCATTCTTCTTCCTTAAGTATCCATCCAGTGCTGAGGCATGCCCCGAGCTCGTCCAGCAGCGACTCCCAATCCATTTCTATACCGACTTCGTGAAGATATAGTTTAGATTTTTTTAGCCTTGGAGCGATAGCAGCGAAACCACCCATCGCTACTGAGTTCTGTGAGCGTCACATTATCCGGACCGACTGTGCGGGTAAAGGCAAAAAGCCAGCGGAGCGCTCATTAATTTTACGATCAGCACGCACCGCCCCGTGGAATCAAGGCACGGCTTGCGCTGCTCTATCTTGGTTTTATGGGATCTGAGCGTAGCTTCCAACCCGGCGTTATCGTGTTCACCCTAATGCGCGCCTGAGTATCGTGCTGAGCCGGGTTTAGCGGACCTAGTACAGACGGCCTACTCAGCTTGCCTGCTTTGCGATAAAAAGATGATCTTTTCGGCCATAACGTCTGTACGGTCATGAAGCATTCCGCTCAATCCAGCTCTCGTGATATTCCAGGCGGTGTCCCAAGGAAATTTATAATATTATATTAGTCAATTAGATCAAACAGCTAAAAAACCAATTCAACTTACCCCGGCCCATCAAATTCCAAAAAGAAGGCGCCCTCAGGCGCAATGCCAGTCAGTTAAGCGTTAGTGGCAGCCATCGCCGGCAAGCCAGCTCCCACAGGGACCGCGCAAAGCTTGAGGTCTGCACTGCTCCTGTGGGAGTCCGGCTTGCCGGCGATGGGCCGCAAAGCGGCCCCAATCGCTTAACTAACAGACATTACCCCCAGGCGTCTTTTTTGTGCCTGCGGGTGGGTGGCCCGGTGCCAGAAAATCAGATTTAACCCCTTCCGCGTAGGACGTTTCCCAAACATACTCCCTGCGCCTGTTTTCCGTTGCAGCCTCAAGGTCAGAGTTCTAGGCTCGGTAGGTCGTTACCCATCAACGACCGGCTTTGACAGGCCGCAACGATACACAGCGCGCATAACCGTTAATGGCGGTTGTGCATGGGGCACGCTCGCGTGCGCCGGTTTCTGTGTTCGCCGGTCTGTCAACCCATGCACAGCTGCCACCATTCCGTTTGACAGCGGGTTGGCGGTAGCCCCTATCGAGAACACAGTCCAATGCTAAAAATCGTCCCCGACCCACCCCACCTCCCCCACTCCCTGGAAGACACCCTCATGCTCGCAACCGACTACGCGCTCTGCGCGGAAGCCGTTGCACAGCAAGCAATGCTGATGCAACCCAGATCACCCGCATCCGTGTTGATCATGGCCTCGATGCACGAGCTGGAAACACTCCGCCGTTTGCTCGAATCGGCACTGGCGCAAATACAAAGGCCAGCCGACCCGCAAACCATGCATTGACCAGGGGTATTGCTCGATGACCACCGAAAACACCCAATGCACTGTCGGCAAAACCATCTTCTTCCAAGGTGAAAACCAGACCCACCCGCTGTTCCGCATCGAACCGGGCATCCCCTGCCAGAACGCCCGTGAACAGGCGTCGGAGCTGATGGGCTATGCGCGGGATTTGACCATTGACGGCCTGATGGAAGACAAGCCGAAGCTGATCTGGGCAGCACACTATCTTTGCGCTCTGGGGAAAGCGCTGCTGGATGATGCGGAGTTGGGAATGATGCGCTGAACCCCAGGGCCAAAGGCGATAGAACTCAGTCGGCTCGCAGCTATCAATCACTGACGCTATCGCCCGCCAAGGGCCCCTGTGCGCACGGCGAATGAGGACGTCGCACGCGCAGGGGCATCACCCCCTTACCCCGTCAAATCCGAAACACCCCCACCTGCCCATACAACCCCTGCGCCAACCGCTGCAACGCCCCCGCGGTCTCGGCCGTCTGCTCCACCGCCTGGCTGTTCTGCTGCGACATCTGCGCAATCCGTTCGACGTTGCGTGCCACATCCTGGCTAGCCGCGGTCTGTTCCCGCAGTGCCAGGGAAATCTGATCCACCATGCGCACCACGTCCGCCGAAGACTGCCGAATGTTGACGATCGCCTCCCCCGCTTGTTGCGCCAGGGTCACACCGCCTTTGACCTGCTGCACACCCACCTCCATCTGCCCCACGGCCTCGCGGGTGCCGGACTGGATGCGTTTGACCATCTCGGTAATTTCCTGGGTCGAGTTGCCGGTGCGCTGTGCCAGCAGGCGTACTTCGTCGGCCACCACCGCAAAGCCCCTGCCCTGTTCGCCGGCGCGGGCGGCTTCGATGGCGGCGTTCAGGGCCAGCAGGTTGGTCTGCTCGGCAATGCCGCTGATCACGCTGACAATGCTGCTGATCTGCTCGGCATGGCTGTCCAGTTCGCTGATCTGGCCGGCAGAGGCTTCTACGGTCTGGGCGATCAGGTTCATGCGCGCCAGCGTTTCCTGAATCACGCTGCCGCCTTCGCTGGACTGGCGACCAGACTCGCTGGACTGGGCATGCGCTTCCACCGCATTGTCAGAGACATGGTTGATACTCACGGTCAGTTCCTCGACCGTGGCCGCCATCGAGGAGGCCGAGCTCGACTGTTCCTGGGCTGACGCGGAGAGCTGTACCGATGCCGCTGAAATGTTGTCGGCAGCCCCCACCAGTTGCTCGGCACTGGCCCTGATCTCGCCAATCATGGTGCGCAGGCGGTCTTGCATGGCCACGAATGCCTGTTGGAGGGTGCTGACTTCATCCTTACCTTCAATGGCGATGGTGTTGTCCAGGCGCCCGTCAGCGATGTTGCGCGCCAGCGTTACAGCTTCACCCAGGCGGTGGGTGAGGGTTCTTGCGAGGAATGTGGCGATCAGCACAGCCAGGATTGCAGCGACCAGTCCGCCGGCGATCAGGATGGTGAAGGCGGTGGATTTAGCCTGGTCCATCAGCAGGCTGCGCTCGTCCTGCAGGGATTTCTCGGCCGCCTGGAATTCGTTGATCACGGCGCGCATGGCGTCCATTTTGGCTTTGGCCTGGCCCGAGCTTATCTGGCTGACCAGCGTTGTCAGCGGCGCGCGGTCAGCATTGACCTCGCGGCGCAGGTTCACGCTGGTTTGCATGTCTTGCTGCAACCACTGTTGGTAAAGCTGTTGCAGGCGGGCCAGCCGGCCTTGCTGCTGGGGGTTGTCGGCGGTGGCTTGCTTCAGGCGATTGTAAGCGTCGGTGAACGCCTCTTCGCCTGTGTTCATGGGCTCAAGGAAGCTGTCCTGGCCGGTGAGGGCAAAACCGCGCATGGCGGTTTCTATGTCGACAAGGCTGTTGAGCATGCTGCTGGAGCTGTTGAGCACGTCGTAGCTGTGGATGTTGCGCTTCACGCTACTGCTGACTTGATCGAAGCCTCGCAAGGCGGTCAGTACCAATACGGCGATGATGAGCAGAACAAGACCGAAACCGGAGTACAGTTTTTTCGAGATACTGAGATTGTTGAGCATCGTGGGGGCAACCCTTCAAGGCCTGGCTGGGCGCTACGCTGAGTCCCGTGCACAGGGGTGCGGACGGGTCTTGGCGTAGTGACGTTTTGATATCAGGCCTATGATTATCTTGTACAGGAAAAGTTCTTTGTACAATTTTATTTGATTGGGCGATGCGAGGGTTGGATTGGGAGGGGGTCACCCAGCTCTGGGGCTGGGTGACGATCATGAGCCTGGGCTGGCTTACCAGCTGTAACTCAACTTGGCGGTCACTTCCCGCCCTGGGTTGTAGTAATCGGCCGTACCCGAGCCCACCACATGCTGCTCGTCGAACAGGTTGCTGACATTCAGCGCCAGGTCGGTGCCTTTGGCGATCTTGTAGTTCAGCGCAGCGTCGAACAGGGTGGTGCCGTCGCTTTTCTTGGTGTTGGCCGCGTCCATGAAGTAACCGCCCACGTACCGCGCCCCCAAGCCCACGCTCACGTCGGTGTCGGGTATGTCGTAGTAGCTCCACAGCGAAGCCGTATGCTTGGGCGCAACGGTGAACTCTTTGCCTTTGAGCGAGCTGCCGTCATACAGCGAGCCGCGCAGCACTTCGGTATCCATGTACGAATAGGCCCCGATCAGGCTGAGGTTCTGCGTGACCTGGGCCTTGGCTTCCAGGTCCAGGCCGCGCGCGCGGGACTCGCCCACGGTTTGCTGCTCGATGATGCCGCTGGGCAGCACCACGGCGATGGTGACGTTTTCCTGGGTCAGGTCGTACACGGCGGCCGAGAACATCGCATCCATGCCCAGCGGCGAGTACTTCACGCCCACTTCGTACTGCCTGCCGGTCTGCGGGGTAACCCCTACCTGCGGCGGCGAAACCGATTCCACCATGCTGACGTAGGTCGACACTTCATCGTTGACGATGTAGGTCAGTGCACCGCGGTAAGAGGTTTCCGAGAAGGTGTCGCTCTGCCTGTTCCCCCCCCCCACATACTCGGTGCTGGTCAGGTCCATCGAGTCATTGCGCATACCCACCGTGGCAATGACGCGGTCGTAGAAGGACAGGTTCTGCTGCAGGAACACGGCCTTGGTGGTGGCGTCGTTTTTCTCGCGGCTATACGGCGTGATGCCGCCGGGAACGCCGGTGAACACGGGGTTGGCGATGTCTATCGACGGCGCCAGGCTGTACACCGAGCGCTGTTTGTTGGTCGAGTCCAGGTATTCCACGCCCACCAGGGTGCTGCTGTCGATGTGCTCGAACTGGGCATCGTACTGCAGCATCAGGTTGCCATTGAGCTGGTCCGCGTCGGTGTCGGTGCCGAACACGTAGCGGGGGATCACGGTGCCCACCCGCTCGGCGCTGTCGCTCAGGTAGACGTAGCCGAAGTCATCGCTCAGCTCGCTGTAGCGCAGGTTGCTGCGCAGGGTGAAACCGTTGTCGAAGTCGTGGGTGATGCTGGCGCTGAGGCTGGTGCGCTCCACATCATGGAAGTTGTAGCCGGGCTCGCCGTAGAAATCGCTGCGGTCGTATTCCTTGTCCAGCGGGTAGCCCCCGCTGTTGGGCGAGCTGTTGGTCTTGAGGTAATCGAGAATCACCGTGGCCGAGGTGAAGTCGCTGGGCGCCCAGGTCAGGCCGCCCATCACGAAGCGGTTGTCGTCTTGCGAGTGGTCGTACTCGCGGTCGCTGTTCTGCAGCTTGGCCGTGAAGCGGCCTGCCAGGGTCTGCTCGTCGTTCAGGGCATCGCCCACGTCAATGCCGGTCTCGGCATGGTCGTAGGAGCCGTAGGTCACGTAGCCCTGGCCGAACTTCTCGAAGCGCGGCTGCTTGGTCACGAAGTTCACCGAGCCGCCCGGGTCTGCCGGGCCGAACAGGGTGGAGTTGGCGCCGCGCAGAATCTCGATGCGCTCATAGGCATAGGGGTCTTCGCGCACACCGCGCATCGAGCTCAGGGTAAGGCCGTCGCGGTAGGTGGTGGCCTGGAAGCCGCGGATCTGGAAGTAGTCGTTGCGGTCGTCCGAGCCGTAGAAGTCGCTGACCACGCCCGGGCTGTACTGCAGCGCTTCCTCGGTGGTGCTGACGCTGCGCTGCTCCATTTCCTTGCGGGTCACCACAGACACCGAGGCCGGGGTGTTGAGGATGCTGGTGGCCACCTTGCCACCGACCCACAGTTCCTTGGCCACCACTGAATTGAGGTCGTCATCGGCGCTGGCCTTGACCTTGGCATTGATGATGACCGGCGCCAGCCGGTAATCCTCGGTCGCACCCAGCTCCAGCGGGCCGGCAGCCGGCGCTTGCGCAATGATCTGGTAGGCCTGGGGGCCTTGCTGTTCAACCTGCAGATCGGTCCCCTGCAACAGCGCCGACAACGCGGCGGGCGTCGCCAGGCCGCCCTGCACGCCCGGGGTGGTGCGGTTGGCCACGGTTTGCGCGTCGAAGGCCAGGCTCACACCCGCCTGGCGGGCAAAACGGTCCAGCGCAGGTGCCAGCGGGCCAGCAGGGATGTTCCACTGCTGCAGCTGCAGGGTGTGATCAGCGCCAGCAGGTTGTGCCAGCGCTGGCAATGCCGGGCTGCTGACAACCAAACCCAGAATCGCAGCGTGCATGGCACGGCTGAGGGGGTGGCGCTGTGGAACCGGTGTCGAACTCATTTTCTCGCTCCGTAGAGGGTCGGCGGGTGGCCTGTATTCCGGCCTTGTGCAAAGGCCGAACGAGAATGAGAAAACACCTCATTTATTTTCAGAAAAAACGGACGGGGGTAATTGCCTCAGGGGGTACCGACCGCCTGGCGCACTTTCACCAGCAGCTCGTAGAGCTGAAACGGCTTCACCAGCATGTCCATGCCTGCGCCGAGAAAGGCCTGGCGGTCCTGGGCCGCATCGGCGTACCCGGTCATGAACAGCACCGGCAACTGGGGCCGGTAGCACCGCGCCAGGTCGGCCAGTTCGCGGCCGCTGAGGGTCGGCAGGCCAACATCGGTCAACATCATGTCCAGGCTGGCGTCGTCGCGCAGGTGCCGCAACGCCTCGTCAGTGGTGGTGGCCACCGTACAGCGGTACCCGGCATCGGTCAGCGCTTCTGCCACCGCCACCTGCACAGAGGCCATGTCTTCCACCACCAGCACGTGCTCGCCATTGCCTTGCAGGTTCTGCACGTTGGCCGGCTCCACCGCTACCGCGGCCTCCGCGCTGGCCGGCAGCAACAGGGTCACCTCCGTGCCCTGCCCCACCACGCTGCTAAGCAGCACATGCCCGCCGGACTGCCGGGCGAAGCCATAGATGGTCGACAGCCCCAGCCCGGTGCCCTGGCCCACCGGTTTGGTGGTGAAGAACGGGTCGAACACCTTTTCCAGCAGCTCCGGCTCAATGCCGCTACCGTTGTCGCGCACGTTGACGGCAATGTAATGGCCGTCCGCCAGGTCTGGGTTGCCCTGCGACCAGGTGGCTGCGGTGTTCACCCAGATCCGCCCCCCCTTGGCCAAGGCGTCGCGCGCGTTGATCACCAGGTTGAGTACCGCGCTCTCCAGTTGCACCGGGTCGACCAAGGCGATGGCCGGGTGGGTCGACAGGTCTAGGGTAAGCTTGATGCGCTCGCCGATGGTGCGGTTCAGCAGCTCTTCCAGCGAGCGTACATGCTGGTTGACGTCCACCGGGCGGGTATCCAGTGGCTGCTGGCGCGCGAAGGCCAGCAACCGGTGGGTCAACGAGGCCGCGCTGGTGGCAGAACTGAGTGCGGCTTCGGCGTACCTGGGCACTTTCTCTATTCGGTTTTCCGCCACCCGTTTGCAGATCAGCTCCAGGCTGGTGATGATGCCGGTAAGCAAATTGTTGAAGTCGTGGGCAATGCCGCCGGTCAGGCTGCCCAGGGCATCCATTTTCTGCAGTTGCAGCAGTTGCGCTTCGGTGCGTTCGCGCACCGCCACTTCCCGCGCCAACTGGCTGGTGGCATCGTCCAGGCGGGCCAGGTGGGAGCGTTCCCGGTGGCGGTGCTCGGTGATGTCCTCGATGAACACCAGGCACAGCCCTGGCGCCTGGTAGGGCGAAAGCTGCCACTCGGTTTCGCGGACATGCCCGTGCACCAGCATGCTCAGGGTGCCCTTCCAGCGCTCGCCAGCCGCCAGGTGCCGGCGCAGGTCAGCCAACGCTGGCTCCTGGCCGCTGGCAAAGCATTCCAGCAGTTGCGAGGGGTTGCTGTTTTCCTGGGTCAGGTGGCTGAACGCCTGGTTGCACTCGTGCACCTTGAACTCGGCGTCGAGCACCGCGATGGGCGCCGATACACCGGTAAATATCTCGCGAAAGCGCGCCTCGCTCCGGCGCAGGGCGCGCTCGGCGTCCCGCACCCGCAACAGGGTACGCAAGGTTGCCAGCAACACATCCGGGTCTACCGGGTGCACCAGGTAGGCATCGGCGCCAGCGTTCAAGCCGGTGATGATGTCACCGCTCTGGATCGACGCGGCCGACACGTGAATCACCGGCAACAACGCCGTGCGGGCATCTTCGCGCAGCAACCGTACGATATCGAACCCGCTCATGTCGGGCAGGTTCACGTCCAGGATCAAGGCATCTATCTGCTCGTCGCGAATCAGCGCAAGGCCTTCACCGCCGGTGCCTGCCTCCAGCACTTCGTAGCCGTGCACTACCAGGCGCCGGCGCAGTGCGTAGCGGGTGGCGACGTTATCGTCCACGATCAGCAAGCGCACCTCAGGTTTCATCGGCGTTCTCCTGAGCCAGGGCCAGAGGAATCACCACGAAGAAGGTAGAGCCTTCCCCTGGTTCACTGTGCACCCCCACTTCGCCACCCAGCAGCATGGCAAAGCGCTTGCACAACGACAGGCCCAGGCCAGTGCCGCGAAAGCGCTTCTGCAGTGGCGAATCTACCTGGGTGAAATCTTCGAACAACGTATCCAACAGCTCTGCTGCAATGCCAATGCCGGTATCACTGACGGCAAAGCGGATGCGGTCGTCGCCATACAGCTGGGCCGACACCCGCACCTCACCCTGGGCGGTGAACTTCAGCGCGTTGGAAATGAAATTGCGCAGAATCTGCGCGAGCTTCTTGTCATCGGTGTACAGCCGCGGCAGCCCTGTAGGCTCCTCGAAGATAAGGTCGACTGCAGTAGCGTCCACAATCGGCCGGAACATGCCGCGCAAGGCCGCGAACAGATCGAGCATGTCGAACCAGGCCGGCGAGATGCTGATGCGCCCGGCTTCGATCTTGGCAAGGTCGAGCAGGTCGTCGACCATGTCGGACAGCTCGCGGGTGGCGGTGCTGATAAAGGTGACCTGGCGGTGCTGTTCAGCCGACAGCGGCCCGTCGAGCTCGTCGGTAAGCAGGCCGGTGATGCTCAGGATCGAACCCAGCGGCGTGCGGAATTCGTGGCTCATGTACGACAGGAAGCGGCTTTTCAAGTCCGACGCCTGGCGCAGCTGTTCGGCCTGTATGTCCAACTCGGCGTACAGGGCCAGCACGCCCTGGTTGGTTTCTTCCAGTTCGGCACGCAGGGCATCGTTATCCGCCTGCAGCCGGGCAATTACCTCTGCATCAGCCATGCGCCGCCTCCAGGTCGATGACCAGCACGGTTACATCATCCCGGCCCCGGCAGAAGTCGCGGTGCAGCACTGCCGCGATCACGGCCGGGTGGCGGTGCACCAGGCCAGGGTAACTCTCCAGATTCCAACGGGACTGCAGGCCGTCGCTGTACATGATCAACAGTTTTCCATTCGCTTGAGCGTAGTCAAATACCTGGGCTTTTCTATACTGCCCGCCAACGATGCCGGGCAACGAAGCCAACCCACGCACCTGGGTGGCGCTCACCAGGCTGGCGCCGATATTGCCGATGCCGGCAAAACCGAGGTGGTCGCGGGCACCGTCATAGCGTGCTATCGCCACCGCGCCACCACGGCTGCCATTCATGGCATGGTGCATGGCCTGCAATTGCTCCAACTGGCCGGCGAACGGGGCCTGGGCAAACACTGCCGCGCCCGCGCTGGCTGCAGCCTGGGCATCCACACCGTGGCCCAGGCCGTCGATCACCAGGGCGCTGATACGCTGCCCTTCGATCGCCAGGTGCCAGGTATCGCCACAGGCGGGGTCGCCGTGCAGGGCATGCTGGCTTACCCCCACGCGCAAGTCTGGCGCGTGGTCGCGCTGGGCATGCACGCGCACCAGCACCACCGCGCCGCGCGCATCGGCGTACACATCGAATACCTGGGCCATGCGCGCCAAGGCCCCCAGGCCGATTCCCTGGGTGCCTGCGGTTGAATAACCATCGGTCAGGCAGGCCTGTGCATCAAAGCCCTGGGCACGGTCCGCCGTGAGCAGTTCAATGGCATAACCCCCGTGCTCACGGGGCAGCACCCGCAGGTGCAGTTCACCGCAGCCGGCATGCTTGAGCACGTTGCTGCACAGCTCGGTGGCCAGCAGCGCCACACGGCCGCAGTCCTCTTCGTCAAAGCCGTGCCGCTCGGCCAGCTTTTGTGCGGTACGCCGGGCGTGGCCAACATCGCTCGGGTCTGCCAGGCCCATCACCTGGGTCTGGCTGGCGAACAGGTTCATGCCCATCGGGTGATCGTCACGCGTGTGCCCTGCCCTGGCGCGGTGTCCAGTTCAAATTCATCGACCAGCCGCCGAGCGCCGGTCAGGCCCAGGCCCAGGCCACCGCCCGAGGTCCAGCCGTCAGTCAGCGCCAGCTTGATGTCGGGGATGCCGGGGCCCTCATCGCGGAACAACAGGCGCAAACCGGTGCGCCCGCCATCCTCCAGCACAGCCCAGTCCATGTCGCCACCACCGCCATACACCACCGTGTTGCGCGCCAGTTCACTGACTGCCGTCACCAGCTTGGTCAGGTCCACCAGGCGCATGCCGCATTCGCCGGCCAGCTTGCGCGCCAACTGACGCGCCAGTACCACATCCTGTTCGATTCGTACCGGTTGGCTGCCGCTTTCGCGCACATTCATTTTTGGCTCACACGTTGACGCAGCACTTGCATGCCACGCTCCACATTGAGTGCCGTGCTGACGCCCGGCAGGGTAAGGCCCAGTTCGACCAAGGTAATGGCCACGGCCGGCTGCATGCCGACCACCATGGTTTCGGCATCCAGAATGCGTGACAGGCCAGAGATGCTGGCGATCATCCGGCCGATGAACGAGTCGACCATGTCCAACGCGGAAATATCGATCAACACGCCCCGGGCCGAGGTACTGCTGATGCGCTCGGTCAGGTCTTCCTGCAGGGTCAGCGCCAGCTGGTCGTGCATGTCGACCTGAATGGTCACAAGCAGGAACTCGCCCATCTGCAGGATCGGGATACGCTCCATGGGCTTACCCCTGCTTGCTGATGTCGCAGCCCAGGCGTGCAAGGGCTAGCTTGAGGGCGTCGGCCAGGCTGGCCTTGGTGGTCAGCGAGCCCAGGTCCAGCCCCAGGTGCACGATGGTCTGGGCGATTTGCGGGCGCACGCCACTGATGATGCAGTCGGCGCCCATCAGGCGGATGGCCGTGACGGTCTTCAGCAGGTGCTGGGCGACCAGGGTGTCGACGGTAGGTACACCGGTGATATCGATGATGGCAATTTCCGAGCCGGTGTCGACGATGCGTTGCAGCAGCGACTCCATGACCGTCTGGCTACGCTGCGAGTCCAGCGTACCGATCAGTGGCAGCGCCAGCACCCCGTCCCACAGTTTGACCACAGGGGTAGACAGCTCCAGCAGTTCTTCCTGCTGGCGCCTGATCACTTCCTCGCGGGTTTTCTGGAAGGCGCGGATGGTGTGCATGCCCATGCCATCGAGCAGTTCCGACACCAGCCACAGTTGCTCGGCCAGGCGGGCCGGGTCGCTGCTGTAGTGCGCTTGCAGCAAGCCGAACAGCGGCCCTTTCAAAGCGAAGATGAAGAACGCGGCCTGGTGCGAATCGTGGCCAAGCTGAGCGCGGCTGGCAGAAAGCTTCTCCAGGAACCGGCGCAACGCCTCCCACTCGCTGCCGGCCAGGTGGCTGCCGCCACCAGCGCGCAGGCCGTCCACCAGCAACTGCAGGAACTCCTGGGTTTCCTGTGCCAGTACCTGTTCTTTGATATTGCGCGTGGCGCCGTTGGTTTCGAGGCTGGCTATCCATTCCTCGCGCAGTTGCGCCTGGCTATGTTGGATAGCCTCCAACGTGCTGCCTTGCAGTGTTGCCATGTGCCTTCGCTCCAGTGGTGAAGGCCGGCGTCCCGATGAATGGCCGGCCTGCTGTGAATGACATTTGCCGGTTCGATTAGTTGTGCAGCGGGAAAAGATAATTGCATTGAGCCATTTAGGATAGCCCAACGGCTTCGGATTGCGGCACGGCTACTGTCACGCCCTGGTTACGGCCAACAGCTACGTAGCGCCGTCAACCAGCTTCCACCAGAAGTTTCCAGGGCGTTGCTTGGCGAATATGGCATGACCTCGCCGGCGCTTGTCAGCGGGCTCGAAGAGGCATCGTGCGCGGCACGCGTACTGCGAAACGGTTTTTTAGGAATGCATACCAGCACGGCATGATATTGAAGCAACCTTGAACCGTACCTCATATTGCAAGTACTCACTCGCTAAGACAGTTACCGGGCGCCGCCCCCTGTCCCTTGTCGAGTCGTAGGCAAGCACGGCATAACAGGTCGTCCATTGACCCGCCCGGGTATTGAGCCTGCTCGCTTGCGAACGCATCCTTGCCTCGGAACCGGGATCCTCCATCACAACCGGAATTCGGGCAGGGACGGTCACTAGCGCCACATGGCGCCCACTTCCGTCCCCCATGAAGCCCGGCACCATGGTGAGATTGCCATTTTTGTCGAAACTTGAAATCGAGGTGAAGCGCGCAGCGAACTGCTGCGTATTCGCCAACTGACCAAGGATCTGCCCTTTCAGTTGCGCCCAGTAAGCATCTGGCGGGTTGTGTGCATCATAACTAGGCGCCGCCCGGTCATAAGGGAGACCTGCACGCTTCAGCTTCGCTTGGCGCTGGAAATACCTGTCGCGACATGTCTCGTTGGTGTCTTTATCCAGGTCTTGCCCGGTCTTGGCACTGTAGAGCAAGGCGCTCGCACAGGCGAAGTCATAGCGACCGTTGAAATACAGGTACAGCCCGCTCCCGGCTAAACTTTTGGTCGGTATCAGGTCCAGCGCGCCGCTGCCTGCACCACCCGCCATACCTTTGACAAGGCTACTGGGCATCATCGAAGTCAGCGAGCTAACCGTTTCATCCGAGAAACGAACCTTGGTGGTCCCATCGGGCATTTGCTCGGTAGTGACGCAGCCCGCCATTGCCACGGCAGCCAGCACGGGCAGCATGCGTTTACACTTGGTCATGCACGTATCCTTACGTTGAAAAGTCTGCATGAGCGCTTCAGAAGAAGCACCCCTATCTTCCTGTTGAACCTTGGCCTGCCGGGTCTCGCGCAACTGACGCACCACGTCGCCCTGGCGCATCGCGACAGGCTCGCCACACAGCTCACCCACTTCAACCACATGGGCCGCCTCGAAGGGCATGCTGCGCGCCGGCATTTTCAATCGACGGCGGGGCGGAAGCAAAATGCGCAAGGCGCTCGGAAACCGCCTGGCGCACTCGGTAGGCAACCCCAGCGCAAAAAAAAGGCACCTACCCATAGGTAATGCCTGTCAGTTAAGTAATTTGGGGCCGCTTTGCGACCCTTCGCGGGCACGCCCGCTCCCACAGGAGATCGCGCATTTCTTGAGTTCAGCGCCGTGTGGGAGCGGGCGTGCCCGCGAAGGGCTGCAAAGCAGCCCCAGTAACGCTTAACTGACAGGCTTTACCTATCCATAGGTGCCTTCTGCCTTGACCCGGGTGAACCCACTCACCCCATCGACCGCGCCCCCACCGGTTGCGCATGGCCCCGCGAAGTCACGATGCCCAGGAAGGAGATCACAATCGCCAGCCCCAATGTGGAGCTCACCTCTGCGCGGTGCTCAGGCGTGTACATCATGACCGCCAGCGCCCCGCCAATGAAAATGATCACCGCCCAGGTCAGGTACGGGAACAGCCACATGCGGAACTTCAGCTCGGTGTTCTCCCGCTCCAGGCGGCGGCGCATGCGCAGCTGCGAGATGGCAATGACCATGTACACCAGCAAGGCAATGGCGCCAGAGCTGGCCAGCAGGAACTCGAACACACCCTTGGGCGCAAAGTAGTTGAGGATGGCGATGGCGGCCCCGATCAGGGTGCTGCCAAACACCGCCGCACGCGGCACGCCAACCTTGGAGGTCTTGTTCAGGAAGGCCGGGGCGTCACCGCGCTTGGCCAGCGAGTACATCATCCGCGATGCGATGTAGATCGACGAATTCATGCAACTGGTTACCGCCACCAGCACCACCAGGTCGACCATCAATGCCGCGTTAGGGATGTTCATGATCTCCAGCGCACGTTGATACGAGCCCACCACCGCCAGCTGCGGATCGTTCCACGGCACCACCGAGATGATCACGAAGATCGAGAGGATATAGAAGGTACTTATGCGCCAGATCACCGAGCGGGTAGCCTTGGCGATGTTGCGCGACGGGTCGCTGGACTCGGAAGCCGCAATGGTCACGGCTTCGGTGCCAATGAAGCTGAACATCACGGTAATGAACGCCCCGACCACAGCCGACCAGCCATTGGGCGCAAAACCGCCGTAGTCAGCCATCAGCCCGCTCAGGCCGCTGACTTCGCGGTTGGGCAGCCAGCCCATCAGCGCGGCAAAGCCCAGGCCGATGAAACCGAGAATGGCCGTGACCTTGAGGATGGCGAACCAGAACTCGAACTCGCCGTACTTGGCCACGCTGAACAGGTTGGTGCCGGCCAGCAACAGCACCGAGGCCAAGGCGAAGATCCAGCTGTCCACCTGGGGGAACCAGGCGTTCAGCACATGCCCGGCGGCCAGCGCCTCGATCGGAATGACCAGTACCCAGAACCACCAGTACAACCAGCCGATGGTGTAGCCGGCCCAGCGGCCGATGGCCTGGTCGGCGTAGGTGGAAAACGATCCGGTGTCAGGGTGCGCCACGGCCATTTCGCCGAGCATGCGCATGACCAGAACCACCAGGGTTCCGGCTACGAAATAGGAAATTATGGTGGCTGGGCCGGCTGCCGCAATGGCGTGCCCAGAGCCGACGAAAAGTCCGGCGCCGATGATGCCGGCGATAGACAGCATCGTTACGTGTCGTGGCTTGAAACCTTGTGCAAGGTTGCCATCAGATCCCACGGTGTTCATTGATGTTGTTCTCTTTTTGCTGACACAAGGATGGACGGGCAGGCGTAGGCGAAAATAGCTCCTTTGAGTTGGGTAGGTCGACACAATGCTCGCATGCTGTTGTTGATATTTGGCACGCGTCACAGCGCAAGGTGTCAGTGCGGTTCGGGCTTCATTTAAGCCCCGCGGGGCGGTGGGAAATTACACGAGAACGCCCCGGAACTGTTCGATCACGACAGGGCATTTCCCTTGGCGCCAGATGTCGCGCATGGCATGCCCAATCGCGCCATCGGGCCGTTGGGTGCTTTTGTTTTTCACTTGGTTGTGTATGGCCTGTACCGGCCCTATCGCCGGCAAGCCGGCTCCCACCTCGATCGCATCGGCTTCAAATCCTGTGCAATCCCTGTGGGAGCGAGCAAGCCCGCGAAGAGGCCAGCAGCTTTAACGCACCAGGCAAGGCCGCTTGTTATCAAAGCGCCAACCCGGAATCAGGAACTGCATCGCCACGCTGTCATCCCGCGCCCCCAACCCCATGTTGCGGTAGCACTCGTGGGCCTTGGCCAGTTGATCCTCATCCAGCTCCACCCCCAACCCCGGCCGCGCCGGCACATGCACATGGCCGTCGACAATGCGCAGCGGCTCACGGGTCAGGCGCTGGCCGTCCTGCCAGATCCAGTGGGTGTCGATCGCGGTGATCTCACCCGGCGCCGCAGCCGCCACCTGGGTAAACATCGCCAGCGAAATATCGAAGTGGTTGTTGGAGTGCGAACCCCAGGTAAGCCCCCAGTCATTGCACATCTGCGCCACCCTCACCGAGCCCTGCAAGGTCCAGAAATGCGGGTCGGCCAGCGGAATGTCCACCGACTGCAACTGGATCGCATGGCCCATCTGCCGCCAATCGGTGGCGATCATGTTGGTAGCCGTGGGCAAACCCGTAGCGCGACGGAACTCGGCCATCACCTCGCGGCCCGAGTAGCCGTTCTCGGCGCCGCACGGGTCTTCGGCATAGGCCAGCACATCATGCTTGTCGCGGCACAGGGCGATGGCCTCCTTGAGTGACCAGGCCCCGTTGGGGTCCAGGGTGATGCGCGCTTCGGGGAAGCGTTCGGCCAGCGCCGTCACTGCTTCCATTTCTTCTGCCCCCCGCAGCACGCCGCCCTTGAGCTTGAAGTCGCTGAAGCCGTAACGCTGCTTGGCCGCTTCGGCCAGGCGCACAACCGCCTCGGGCGTCAGGGCCTTTTCATGGCGCACACGGAACCAGTCGTCGTCACTGTCCGCTTCGTTGCGGTAAGCCAGGTCGGTCTGCTGGCGGTCGCCGATATAGAACAGGTAGCCCAGCATCTTCACCGCATCACGTTGCTGGCCCTCGCCCAGCAGTGCCGCCATGGGCACATTCAGGTGCTGGCCGAGCAGGTCGAGCAGCGCCGACTCGATAGCCGTCACGGCATGCACGGTGATACGCAGGTCGAAGGTCTGCAGGCCGCGCCCCGCCGAGTCGCGGCTGGCGAACGTCTGGCGCATGGCATTGAGCACGCGCTGGTAATGACCGATCGGCTGGCCTACTACCAGGCTGCGGGCGTCTTCCAGGGTCTGGCGAATGCTCTCGCCACCCGGCACTTCGCCAAGGCCCGTGTTGCCCGCGCTGTCCCGCAGTACTACCACGTTACGGGTAAAGAACGGGCCATGTGCGCCACTGAGGTTGAGCAGCATGCTGTCGTGGCCAGCCACCGGAATAACGCGCATGTCGGTGACCACCGGGGTGCTGGTGTGAACGGCGGGTGTTGTCTGCATATTCATGGTTGTCGTCTCGCAGTCGTCAGTGGGTCTGGCCCAGGGCCGCGGGGCCCTTCAGGCTATCGGAAGGTGCGTCCTTGGGGCGTGTACGTACGAAGAAGATGGCAATTGCCGCCAGCACCGAAGTCACCGCCAGGCCATACAACCCACCCTGGATCGAGCCGGTCTGCTGCTCCAGCAGGCCGAACGTGGTGGGGGCAACGAAGCCGCCGAGGTTGCCGACCGAGTTGACCAGGGCTATCACCGCCGCCGCGATGCGAGCATCCAGGTAGCCCTGCGGGATCGGCCAGAACAGTGACGAGGCCGACTTGAAGCCGATG
Organism: Pseudomonas sp. NBRC 111127; assembly: GCF_001320345.1. Taxonomy (NCBI): domain Bacteria; kingdom Pseudomonadati; phylum Pseudomonadota; class Gammaproteobacteria; order Pseudomonadales; family Pseudomonadaceae; genus Pseudomonas; species Pseudomonas sp. NBRC 111127. The sequence continues at coordinate 17,774 of NZ_BCBD01000009.1, forward strand.
GCGGCAAAGCACACGGCGACAAAGGCGAATACCGGCCCGCCGGTGGTGGACATGAACATGCCGATGGCCGCGACCACCAGGGCGCCTGCCACCCAGGCCTGCTGGAACTTCCAGCGTGCAGAACCGGCAGCGAAGGCATACATGGCCAGGATCGAGATCAGCCACGGGATGGAGTTGAGGAAGCCGACCTGCAGGTCGCTGAGGTCGCCCATGCGCTTGATGATGCTCGGCAGCCAGAAGGTGGCCGCGTAGATGGTTAGCTGGATGCAGAAGTAGATCAGGCAGAACAGGACGATCTGGCGGTCCTTGAGCAGGCTCCAGGCCGACGGCTTGGCCGCACCCAGCGCCTCGCGCGCTTGCTGTTCACGGTCGATGGTCGCGACCAGCGCATCCTGCTCGGCCTGGCTCAGCCACTTGGCGTCCTGCGGTTTGGAGTCGAGCCAGAAGAACACGAAGAAGCACAACGCCACCGAGGCCATGCCTTCGATGAACAGCATCCACTGCCAGCCGTGCAGGCCGAGCCCCTGGATTTGCATCAAGGCCCCGGCCAAGGGGCCGGAAATCAGCGAAGCCAGCGCCGACCCGCTGAGGAAAATGGCGATTGCCTTGCCGCGCTCGGCCGCCGGCAACCAGCGGGTGAAGTAATAGATCACCCCAGGGAAGAAGCCCGCTTCGGCCACCCCGAGCAGGAAGCGCAATACATAGAACTGGGTTTCGTTCTGCACGAAGGCCATGGCCGTGGCCACCAGCCCCCAGGTGAACATGATGCGGGTCAGCCACAAGCGGGCACCCACCTTCTGCAGCAGCATGTTCGAAGGCACCTCGAACAGCGCGTAGCCGATGAAGAACAGCCCGGCACCAAAGCCAAAGGCCGCAGCGCTGATGCCCAGGTCGCTTTCCAGGTGCGGGCGGACGAAGCCGATGTTGACGCGGTCCAGGTAGTTGACGATGAACATGATGACGAACAGCGGCAGCACGTGGCGCTTGACCTTGGCCACGGCGCTGGCCAACGCGTCGCCTTCATTCCGGGCAGACGGAGCGAGGGTGTCGTTCACAGGTGGATCTCCCACTAATTGTTTTTGTGCGGGTCGGGGTTGTCTGACATGGCAGTGGGGACGAGCATAGGCCCCGGGAAGTTGTACGACAAGATCAACAACATCGCTAAAATGGCAAAATACAAGCTACAAGAACGCCAATTTGGCTCGATCCTGCAAAAACAGCCGTGCTAAGTTCACCCTTGCCTGGCGAAAAATCGGGTACAAATTATTTTTATCGATTAACTTGTCATACAAGTACAAAAAGAGATGGACCACAGCATGCTTCCAGATCACGCGCACAAACGCGGCCACAGCCGCGCACATGACCTGGTCTCCAGCCTGACCCGGCAGATTCTCCTGGGCACCTTCAAGCCCGGCGACAAACTGCCGTCGGAGAACACCTTGGTACGCGAGCACGGGGTCAGCCGCACGGTGGTTCGCGAAGCCTTGTCGAAGTTGCAGGCCTCGGGGCTGGTGGAACCGCGCCACGGTATCGGCACCTTCGTGATGGCGCGCCAAGCCCAGGCCGGGTTGCGCGTTGCAGCGGAAAGCGCAGCGAATGTGCGCGACTTGCTGGAGCTGCGGGTCGGCCTGGAAAGCCAGGCCGCCGCGCTGGCAGCGCTACGCCGCGATGAAGGGCAGTTGGCGCGCATGCGCCAGGCACTGGATGACTACCAGGACCTGGCGGCGGCAGGTGACAGCTGCATCGAGGCCGACCGGCGTTTTCACCTGCTGATTGCCGAAGCCACCGGCAACCTGTATTTCACCGAGATGCTGCTGCAGCTGGGCAGCGGCTTGATTCCGCGCAACCGCATGGCCCAAGCCGAGCGCAGTGGGTCGAAGATGGCAGCGCAGGCATACCTGGCCAACCTGGAGCACGAGGCAATCCTCAATGCCATCCGCCGGCAAGACCCGGATGCAGCACGCGCGGCGGTATGCCTGCACCTGTCCAACAGCCGCGACCGGCTGCTACCCGATTGACGGGCAACTGCGGCACAGCAGCCCCGGGGCTTACCAGGTCAGGCAGATCTTGCCGAAATGCCGGTTGCTCTCCTGGTAACGGAACGCGTCGACGATCTGCTTCAGCTCGAAGTGTTTGTCCACTACCGGCCGCAAACCGTTGGCATCAATGGCCCGCACCATCGCCTGCTGCTGCGCCCGGCTGCCGACCAGCACCCCTTGCAGGCGAATCTGCCGCACCAATGCCTGCACCAGCGGCAGTTGCCCGGCCACGCCGGTAAGAATGCCGATCAGCGACACATGCCCGCCGATCCGTGCAGCGATCATCGACTGCTCCAGGGTAGCCGGGCCACCCACCTCGATCACGTGATCGACACCGCGGTTACCGGTCAGCTCGCGCACTTTCTCCCCCCACGCCGGGGTGCGCTTGTAGTTGATCAAGTGGTCGGCGCCCAAGGCCTTGAGCCGCTCCAGCTTGGCATCGCTGGACGAGGTGGCAATCACCGTGGCACCCGCCAGCTTGGCGAACTGCAGGGCGAAGATCGACACGCCACCGGTGCCCTGCACCAGCACCGTGTCGCCCGGTTTGAGGTGGTCGTCGCACATCAGCGCGCGCCAGGCGGTCAGGCCGGCAGTGGTCAGGGTGGCGGCTTCGGCATGGCTGAAGCCCGAAGGTGCAAGGGTAAACGCGGTGGCACGGGCGGTGACCTGTTCGCGGGCATAGCCATCGATGCCGTCACCCGGCACCCGGGCAAAGCCTTCGACATTGGCCTGGCCATCGAGCCAGTCCGGGAAGAACGTACTGACGACACTGTCGCCGACCTGAAACTCGCTGACGCCGGCCCCTACGGCAACGACTTCGCCCGCACCGTCGGCCATGGGGATGCGCCGCTCACTCGGCCCCCACATGCCACTCACCACGGCGAAGTCATGGTAGTTCAGGGAGCTGGCGTGCAGGCGCACGGTGATCTCGCCGGCCTGGGGGGCCGCAGCCTCGCTGCTTCCGACCTCGACCTTGTCGTAGCCGCCGCCAGGTTGAACGTAGATGGCCTTGCTGGTCATGGGTTGGGTCTCCGTATCAACGTCAGGAATGGGAATGAGCATAGACAGGTCTATGGGTTGCAAAAGCTTCACGGGCTTTGCAGCAGCGGCGTTGTGTCGCGATCGGCCTGCGCACTATCGACTCAGCCCAGCATCACCTTCAGTGCCCGGCAATCGACCGCGTGCCAATCCACCAGTTGCGGCCATGGGTTATCGGGCACATTCACCAATATCGTGCGCGCCCCCGCTGCGCGCCCGCAGTCCAGGTCAAAACGGTAGTCACCCACCATCACCAGCTCGCTCGGCGCCACGCCCCAGGCCGCGGCAATCTTCAGCAACCCATCCGGGCTCGGCTTCGGTGCCGCCTCGTCACGCCCGAGCACATGCTCTACCGGGAAGCAGTCCGCCAGGCCGATCGCTTCCAGCGTCACATGGGCCAGTTCCCGCGCATTGCGGGTCAGTATCCCCAACCGGCAACCACGCGCAGCCAGTTCGCGCACCAGTTCAACCGCCCCGGTCGCCGCGGTGGAGGCCTCCGCCAGCTCACGCTCATGCTCCAGCAGCCAGGCATGCTTGGCCGCGGCTTCGTCGGCTGGCAAAGCCGCCAGGTGGGTAAGGATGTCGTCTTCGGCAGGGATACCCAGCGCCTCCCGGATGGCGGCAAAGTCATGCACTGCCACGGTCAGGGTGCCGTCCATGTCGAACACCCAGTTGCGCACCTGCTGCAGGCTCATGCCCAGTCCTTGCGGTGACGAATCAGGCCTTCCTGGCTCGACGATGCCACCAGTTGCCCGGCCTGGTTGAAAATGCTGCCGCGGCAGAAGCCACGGGAATTCCCTGCCCACGGGCTGTCGGTGGCATACAGCAGCCACTGGTCGGCACGCAGGTTGCCGTGGAACCACAGCGAATGGTCGAGGCTGGCGATCTGCATGTCGCGCTGCCAAACCGACTTGCCATGCGGCACCAGCGCAGTGGTGAGCAGGCCGAAGTCCGAGGCGTAGGCCAGCAGGTACTTATGCAGGGCCGGCACGTCGGGCAGGTTGCCGTCGGCGCGGAACCACGCATATTTCACCGGGTCGCCTGGCTTGGGGTTGAACGGGTCACGCTCGGTGACCGGGCGAATCTCGATTGGCTTGGCGCACAGCACCTTGTCGCGGATGCGTTCAGGCAGATGGTCTGCCATGGCACGCGCCAGTTCCACTTCGGTAGGCAGGTTTTCCGGGCCGACCACGTCGGGCATCTGCGCCTGGTGGGCGAAGCCTTCCTCGTCGTACTGGAACGAGGCGCTACAGGTGAAAATGGTCTGGCCCTTCTGAATCGCCGTCACCCGCCGGGTACTGAAACTGCCGCCATCACGCACACGGTCCACCGAGTACACCACCGGCAGGCTGGCGTCCCCCGGGCGCAGGAAATAACCATGCAGCGAGTGCACATGGCGCGCGTCTTCGACCGTCTGGCTGGCTGCCGACAACGACTGGCCCAGCACCTGGCCGCCGTACAGCTGGCGGAAGCCCAGGTCTTGGCTGCGCCCACGGAACAGGTTCTCCTCGATGGCTTCGAGGCTCAACAGGTCGACCAGGTCGTCCAACACATGACTCATTGGGGCATCTCCGTAGAAGCGAGCCTTGCTCGCGCTGCGCCGCCTGGGCGGCGCTCGAACTCACAGGCGCCGAACCCCTTGCGGCCCAGCGCCCTTTCAATGGGCAAATAATACAGCGTTTGCCATTCGCACCGAGCATGGCTGTGCATTCAGGCGCGCAGGGTGTGCTCCCAGTGCGCACGGTCGATGCGGTACAGCACATGCGGGCGTAGCGGGTGGCCTGCGGGCAGGCGCGGGTGCTCGAAGCTGCCGCGCAGGTCTTGCTGCATGCCGATGGCCTGCATCACCTTCTGCGATGGCAAGTTACTTTCGGCAGTGAACGACACCACCTCGTTCAGGCGTAATTGGGCGAACGCACAGCGCAGGCAGGTCCACGCGGCCTCGCTGGCAAAACCCAGCCCCCAGTGGCGCCGGGCCAGGCGCCAGCCAATCTCCACGGCTGGCGCGAAATCGGCGTCAAAGTTTACCTGCAGCAAGCCGGTCATGCCGATGAATGCACCGCTGTCCTTGCGCTCCAGCGCCCACAAACCAAAACCGTATTCGTTGAAGTGCCCGCGTATCCGGCCAATCAGCGCGGCAGCTTCAAGGCGTGTGAGCGGTGCCGGGAAGTAACGCATCACCTGCGGGTCGGCACACAGCGCCGCAAATTCACGCAGGTCATCGTCGTGCCATTGGCGCAGCACCAGCCTTGCGCTTTCCAGTTGAAGGGTGGAGGTCATCGGGCCTGCTCCGGTTTTGCCGAATTACAGTCTACAGCGTAGGCGCCGGCGCGGTGTTCACCCAACGGGCCGCAACCGAATGCAATTTTCACACGCCCTTCACCGGCCCCCGACAGCTCGCTTAGCAAAATGCCGCCATCACTGCCGCGCCCGCCACGGCCCTGTCACTGGAGCAACGCATGCTATCGAGCAATACCCTGGGGCACCCTGCCATTCACGCCCGGCGCAAACGGCGCCTGTCTCGCAAAGCCCTTGGTGCCGCCCTTGGCTTGTGCATGGTCGTGGCGGCCTTGACCACCTGGCTGGCGACGAGGACGCATATCGTGGACCTTGGCAACGAGCAACAACTGAGTGACAGCGGCCTGCTGCAGAACTGGGCCGAGGGTGCCGTGATCGTGATGATCCGCCACGCCGAACGCTGCGACAGCGCCCCGGGCCCGTGCCTGGACGACCCCACCGGCATCACCGTGGCCGGCAGCCAAGCTGCCACGCGGGTGGGCCAAGGCCTGCACCAACTCGGCCTGGCCAACACCGACCTGCTCAGCAGCCCGAAACTGCGCACCCGGCAAACCGCGCACTTCATCCTCGGCCAGGCGGTGGCCAGCGAAGACTGGCTGGAAAGCTGCGACAGCCAGTTTGCCAGCGATGCAATGGCGCACAAACGTGCCGGGCACAACCTGGTGCTGGTGACCCATAACGGCTGCATCGATCACTTCGCCCGCCAGCAGCACGTGGCCGGCGGCGAGCGCGAAAGCGCCTACGCCAGCGCGCTGTTCGTTTCGGTGGACGGTAACGGCAAGGCACGCATCCTCGGCCGCCTGAATGAGCCCGACTGGCAGCGGGTGCTGGCCAGCGCCGCAAAATAGCAGTGGCCTGCTCGGGCCTCATCGCCGGCAAGGCAGCTCCCACAGGCGCTGTGGCAAACACCAGTCAGCCCTGATGCGGTCCCTATGGGAGCCGGCTTGCCGGCGATTGGGCAGCAAAGCTGCCCCGGCCATGGCAAGATCAGCACTGGCCCTGACCGCGACCTCCCCCATGCCGTTGCCGCTGATCTACCACGAAGACTACAGCCCGGAGTTCCCTGCCGAGCACCGCTTCCCGATGGACAAGTTCCGCCTGCTGCACGACCACCTGGTCGACAGTGGGCTGACCACCGACCAGGCCTTGCTGCGCCCAGACATCTGCCCCAACGATATCCTCGCCCTGGCCCACGACCGCGACTACATCGCACGCTACATGAATGGCGAGCTGTCCCGCGAAGACCAGCGTCGCCTCGGCCTACCCTGGAGCGAAGCCTTGGCCCGGCGCACCGTACGGGCCGTGGGCGGCTCGCTGCTGACGGCCGAACTGGCGCTGCAGCATGGCGTTGCCTGTCACCTGGCCGGTGGCACCCACCATGCCCACTACGACCACCCTGCCGGCTTCTGCATCTTCAATGACCTGGCAGTGATCAGCCGTTACCTGCTGGAGGCCGGCCGCGTCCAGCGGGTGCTGATCTTCGATTGCGACGTGCACCAGGGCGACGGCACCGCACGCATCCTGCACGATACCCCGGAGGCCATCACGGTCTCGCTGCACTGCGAACAGAACTTCCCGGCACGCAAGGCCAACAGCGATTGGGACATCCCCCTGCCGCGGGGCATGGGCGACACCGCCTACCTGAACGTGGTGGACGACACCCTCAACTACCTACTGCCGCTGTATCAACCCGACCTGGTGCTATACGACGCCGGCGTCGATGTGCACAAGGACGACGCGCTGGGCTACCTGCAACTGACGGACGCCGGCGTTGCCGCCCGCGACGAGGCCGTGCTGCGCCACTGCCTGGGCCGCGATATTGCGGTAATGGGTGTGATCGGCGGCGGCTACAGCAAGGACCGGGTGGCCCTGGCCAAACGCCACGGCATCCTTCACCACAGCGCCGCGCGTGTCATCGGTTGTTCACAATGACTGTGGAACCGCTTGTGGATAACCTGCGGGAAAGCCGCTGCAGGCCTTGACCAGCAAGGCCTGTAGAGCACTGGTTGTTTTTTGACCAGTGCTTCCGGGGGCAGCGCTGCGCTAGAATGCGCCTCTTTTCCACAGCCTGCTGCCCACCATGCCCGATTTCAACCCCGCATCGCCTCCCCTTGCTGTCGTCATCGGTGGCGGCCCCGCCGGCCTGATGGCCGCTGAAGCCCTGGCCCAGGCAGGCTTGGCGGTCGAGGTGTTCGATGCCATGCCTTCGGTGGGCCGCAAGTTCCTGCTGGCCGGTGTCGGCGGCATGAACATCACCCATTCCGAGCCTTACCCCGCGTTCGTGGCCCGTTATGCCGAACGCCAAGGTGAAATCGGCACGCTGCTGGGCGAGTTCGACGCGGAGGCTTTGCGCCAGTGGATTCACGGCCTGGGCATCGAGACCTTCGTCGGCACATCAGGCCGGGTATTCCCCACCGACATGAAAGCCGCCCCGTTACTGCGCGCCTGGCTCAAGCGCCTGCGCGACAGCGGGGTAGTTATCCACACCCGCCATCGCTGGCTCGGCTGGAACGCCGAGGGGGCCTTGCGGATCGCTTATCCACAGGGCGAGCGCCTGGTCAACGCCGCTGTGCTGGTGTTGGCGCTGGGTGGCGGCAGTTGGGCGCGCCTGGGTTCCGACGGCAGCTGGCAAGCGCTGCTGGCCGAACGGGCTGTGGATATCTCGCCCCTGCAACCGAGCAACTGCGGTTTCGAGGTAGCCGGCTGGAGCGCGCTGTTGAAAGACAAGTTCGCCGGCGCGCCGCTGAAGAACATCGCCCTCAGCGTGCCTGGCAGTGCACCGCGCAAAGGTGAGTTCATCCTCACCGCGCAAGGTGTGGAAGGCAGCCTGGTGTACGCCTGGTCGGCGCCGGTGCGTGAGGCCATCAACCGCGATGGCCAGGGCGTGCTGTTGCTTGACCTGTTGCCGGACAAGCCTGTGGACAAGATTGCCCAGGCACTGGCCAGGCCACGGGGCTCGCGCTCCATGGCCAAGCACCTGCACAGCCAGCTGGGTATCGATGGGGTAAAAGCCGCACTGCTGCGCGAGCTGACCGACCCTGCAACCTTTGCCAGCCCTGAAGCGTTGGCGCAGGCGATAAAGGCCCTGCCAATCACCCTGGTGCGCACGCGACCGCTGGATGAAGCGATCAGCAGCGCCGGCGGTGTGCGTTTCGAGGGGCTGGATGCAGGGCTGATGCTCAAAGGCATGCCGGGGGTGTTTTGTGCCGGCGAGATGCTGGACTGGGAGGCACCGACCGGGGGCTACCTGCTCACCGCATGCTTTGCCAGCGGGCAGCATGCCGGGCGGTCGGCTGCACAATGGCTCAAAGCCCAGGGCTGACACCGCCCCACTGTGGCGCCGCGAGGCTAAGGTTTACGCTTGCGCGGCCCGCCATTGAAGCTAGGTACCTTGCGCACCGCCTTCACTGCAGGCTCGGCATTGCCCCCCTCGGTGCTGTCCATCCAGCGCCCCAAGCCACGCTTGGCGCTGTTCTCTTTCGGCTTTTTGGGCTTCTTCGGCTTCTTGATCACCTGGCCACTGGCGTCGGTCATCGGCACCCGGTGATCCGGAATGAAGTCCGGTTCTTCATGACGCGGCAGGGTCTGGCGGGTCAGCACCTCAATCGCCGCCAGCAGCTGCACTTCATCGGCGCACACCAGCGAAATCGCCTCGCCCTTGTTGCCCGCCCGCCCGGTGCGGCCGATACGGTGCACGTAGTCCTCGGCAACGATGGGCAGGTCCAGGTTGACCACCAGCGGCAAATCGTCGATATCCAGGCCACGGGCAGCCACGTCGGTGGCCACCAGCACCTGGATTTCCCGGGCCTTGAAGCTGTCCAGCGCGCGCTGGCGGGTCGCCTGCGGGCGGTCACCGTGGATACCATCGGCATTCACACCCTCGGCCAGCAAGCGCGCCACCAACTGGTCGACGCCGTTACGGGTCTTGGCAAATACCAGCACCTGCTTCCAGCGCTGCTTGCGCATCAGGTGGCAGAACAGGTCTTCCTTGCGCTTTTTATCCACAGGTACCAGCCACTGCTTGACGCTGGCGGCAGTGGCATTGCGTGGGCTGACTTCAATACTCAACGGGTCATTCAGGGCCAGCCCCGCCAGCAGGCGGATCTGCTCGGAGAACGTGGCGGAAAACAGCAAAGTCTGGCGCTTGCGTGGCAACGCGGCATAGACCGATTGCAGCTCTTCGGCAAAGCCCAAGTCGAGCATGCGGTCGGCTTCGTCCAGCACCAGGGTCTGTACCTGGTTGAACTTGACCGCGTTCTGCCGGAACAGGTCGAGCAGGCGGCCAGGGGTGGCGACCAGCAGGTCGACGCCACGGCGCAGGCGCATCATCTGCGGGTTGATGCTGACCCCGCCGTACACCGCATAGGTGCTCAACGGCAGGTTCTCGGCGTACTCGCGCACATTGTTGTGCACCTGCTCGGCCAGCTCTCGGGTCGGCACCAGCACCAGGGCACGGATCGAGTTGCTGGCCACTTTCTCGCCTTCCAGGGCCAGGCGCTGCAGTACCGGCAGGGCAAAGCCTGCCGTTTTTCCGGTGCCGGTCTGGGCCGCGGCCATCAGGTCGCGGCCGGCCAGCACGGCGGGAATGGCCTTGGCCTGCACCGGGGTTGGGGTGGTGTAGGCCAGCTGCTGCAAGGTGCGCAGCAGCGGTTCGATCAGGCCGAGTTGGGCGAAATTCATGGCAATACCGTCAGGGGTTCAGCGAAGCCGGCAAGTTTACCGCATCGCCCCTGCCTACTTGCAGATTTCGCCTTTCAACGGCAACACGGGTTTGGCAGGCTTGCGCCACTGCGGCAGGCCGATCAGCACCACTGCGCCAATGATCACCGCCATCGCCACGCACTCTTCGGCACCGATCCGTTCACCGGCAAACAGGATCCCCAGCAGCACCGCCACGGCCGGGTTGACGTAGGCGTAGCTGGTGGCAGCTGCCGGGCGCACGTGCTTGAGCAGGTACATATAGGCGCTGAAGGCCAGGATAGAGCCGAAGAACACCAGGTAGGCCAACGCGCCCCAGCCGGCAGCGCTTGGTACCTGCGTCATGCGCTCGCCCGACAGCAGGCTGCCCAACAACAGCACTGCGCCACCCACCAGCATTTCGGCGGCACTGGCCATTGGCCCCTGTGGCAGGGGCAGGCTTTTGCTCCACACCGAACCGAATGCCCACGAGGCCGCGGCAAAAATGATCAGCGCTGCGCCAATCGGGCTCGCCTGCAGGTTGGACCCCAGGTTCAACAGGGCGATACCCAGCAGCCCAAGGGCAATGCCTGCCCACTCCAGTTTCGAATTGCGGTGCCCAAACAGCAGGCCGAACAGCAAGGTGAACAGCGGCACCGTCGCCACCGCCAGGGCCGCCACCCCCGAGGCCACGCCGGCGTGCTCGGCCACCGTTACCCCGCCGTTACCGCAACTTAGCAGCAGAAAGCCGATTGCCCCGGCAGCCCGCCATTGCGGCCACGTGGGTGCCGGCGCACCGCGCCAGCGCAGAAAACCGTACAGCAGGCTACCCGCGATCAGGAAACGCACACCGGCCATGAGCATCGGTGGCCAGCTCTCGACGCCAATGCGGATGAACAGGTAGGTGGAGCCCCAGACCAGGTACAGCGCCAGGAAGGCGCCGATGAGCAACCAGGGAATGCGACGGGAGGCAGGCATTGGAACACTCGAAATCCGTTTACGGGTGAACAGTCTAGGGGCCTGCCTGAGCGAACAGAAGTTACAGAATGGCTTGAAATGAGCGGCACACTTTCGGTGCGTTCGGTTTGAAGCGGGCGCCGCTTGAAGCGAGCGCCGAACACGCCTCAAGCATACTTGACCAGCGCCTCGCGCAGCTTGGCTGCCGGTGTTTTCTGCAACCGGCACAGCAGGCCATGCGAGAGCTGCTGCACACCATGCTGTTCTCGCAACACGCCGGCCAGGTGCTGCATCAGGTTGGCGGCCATTTCGGCATCGGCCATGGCCCGGTGCGCAGTACCGGTGTCCGGCAGCCCCGCCCAGCGGGTCAGGGTGCCCAGCTTGTGGTTCGGCGCTGCCGGCAACAGGCGCCGCGACAACAACAGCGAACAGGCAAATGACTGGCTGCGGCTGCGGCCGATGCGCGCCAGTTCGTAGTCCCAGAACTTCTGGTCGAACGCGGCGTTGTGCGCCAATAGCGGGGTTTCACCCACAAACTCGGCCACCTCGTTCATGACCTTGTCGACCGGCGGCGCACTGCGCAGCATCGCCGTGGTGATGCCGGTCAGCCCGGCCACGAATGCGGGTACCGGCACACCGGCGTTCATCAGGCTCTGGTAGCGCTCGACAATACGCCCGCCTTCCAGCATGACCACCGCCACTTCGGTGGCGCGGCAGCCGGCACCGGGGGAAATGCCGGTGGTTTCAAAGTCGATGACAGCGATACGTTCCACGAATGACCTCAGTGCTTGAGCAACAACTTACCCTCGATGGGTACATAGCGGCTGGCGGCACGGATCAGTGACAGCGCCGTCAGCCCGGGCACACCATACACCACCGCCTCAGTGCCGTGGCGCTGGATCACCCGCTCCAGCAGCAGGTCGAAATCGCCGTCACCCGAGGCCAGCACTACTTGGTCGACCCGGCTGGCGGCATCGATCACATCCAGGGTAATGCCCACGTCCCAGTCACCCTTGGCCGAGCCGTCGCTGCGCTGGATGAAGGGTTTGAGGCGCACGTCGAAACCAAGGTTGCGCAAGATCTGCTGGAACTGTTGTTGCTTGCTGTCGCCGCGGTCGATGGCATACGCCACGGCCTCGACGATCTGCCCTTCGCGGCAGACATCGGCCCACAGGGCGGTGTAGTTGAAATGGCAACCATGGGCTTGGCGCACGGTGTAGTAGAGGTTCTGCACATCGGCGAACAGCGCGATCTTTTTCACCTGGGAACCTCGTGTCTGGCCTGGAATACCGGGGCCGCTGCGCAGCCCCGGAAATGCCAGCAGTATGCCAGACCTGTCAGACGTAGGAGTCGTCGTCCGAGAAGAACCCACCGTCATCGCTGCTGTAGTCGGTGTCGGCGTAACCACCCTGGTCGCTGCCCCAGCCACCATTGTCGGCCACTTGCTGCTGCCCGCCCTGGTCATTCCAGCCACCACTGTCACTGGCCGGTGCAGGCTCTTCCTTGATCACCTCGACCACCTCTTCGGGCTGGGAGTTGTGGTTGAACAGGCTGCTGATACCTTGCGCCAGCAATACACCACCGGCCACACCGGCGGCGGTCTGCATGGCCCCACCGAGGAAGCTGCTGGCACCACTGCGTGCCGGCGCAGCGCCCACGCCAGGCTGCTGTGCCGGCGGTTGCGCGTAAGCCGGTGCCGCCGGCTCACGCCAGCCGCCAGCCGATGCCGCCGCAGGCGCTGGCCGCTGTGGCTGCACCGGCGGCGCTGCAGTGCGCCCGCCCGTACCAAAAATGCTGGACAGGAAACCGCCACCGCCAGCGCTGGGCGCACTGTTGCCGCCCTGGGCCGCCTGGGCACGGGCCTGTTCCAGCTCGGCCTGCAGTTGCTTGTTCTGCTCGTCGAGGCGCTTGAGCGCCGCTTCCTGCACCAGGATCGCCTGGGCCATGTAGTAAGGCGCAGCCGGCTGCTGGCGCAGGTGCTGCTCGATGCAGGCCTGGGCCTGCGGGTCGCGCGGCTGGCTGGGGTCTTCGGCTTGCTTGAGACGGCCGAACAGGCCGTCGATCAGGGTTTGTTCTTCAGTGTTCATGGGGCGACCTCATGGGTACCGGGACAACGGACAACCTCAAAGATGGGGCGTTGCGCCGCGCGATTCAATCGCTGCAAGGGTGAAACATTTTTCAGCAAGTGACAGCGCCACGCCTGCTTTGGGCTAAAGTGATGCACCTGTTTTTACTGCCATGCGATATAGCCCGATGAATCCGCTGAGCGTCCTGCGCGACTCCCTGTACTTTTTCCGCCGCCACCTGCCGAACATCATCCAGCTGTGCCTGCCGCTGGTCGTGCTGGAGGCCCTGCTCACCCAACTGCTGTACCGGCAACTGGGCGACCAGGCATCGCCTGCCTACGGCATGCTGATCAGCCTGCTGTGCTATCCGCTGTACAGCGCCGCCCTGATCCTGTACCTGGACACCCGTAGCCAGGGCCAGGACATCGCCAAGCGCGACCTGTTCGCCCGCGCCTTGCAGCTATGGCCGCAACTGGCCCTGCTGATCCTGATCAGCTCGCTGCTGATCATGGCGGGCCTGGCCCTGTTCGTCTTCCCGGGCGTGTGGATCATGATCAACCTGGTGTTCGCCGAGTACCTGCTGGTACTGCGTGGCCGGCCGGTGGTGCAGGCGATGCGCGACAGCGCCAGCATGACCACCGGGCATTTCATGCGCATCATGGTTTGCGTGGTCGCGGTGCTGGCACCGATCTGGCTGATCGACGGGTTGCTGCTCATGGCGTTCCCCGAGCCATCGCCGGCCATGGAGCTGGCCATGGACAGCCTCAGCGGCTTCCTGCAGCTGTTCAGCACCGTGGTGCTTTACCGGCTGTTCATGTTGCTGGAAGAAAAAGCCGGCGCCTGAGGGCGCCTTCCCGGTCGCCTGCCAGCGCGCAGGGGCACCGCGCCGCCTTCAGGTGCCCCGTGGCTTCGCCCGGGCCGTGGCCTCTGCCACCAGTGGGTCATCTGGCCAGTAGTGCTTGGGATAGCGCCCTTTGAGGTCTTTTTTCACCTCGGCGTAGGTCGTACGCCAAAAATTGGCCAGGTCCTGGGTGACCTGCACCGGGCGCCGTGCCGGTGACAGCAGGTGCAGCTTGACCTGCTGGCGGCCGTTGGCAATGCGCGGGGTGTCGGCCAGGCCGAACAACTCTTGCAGGCGCACGGCGAGGATCGGCGGGTTCTCGCTGTAGTCCAGCCGAATGTTCGAGCCAGAGGGCACGGCAAGGTGTGCCGGGGCCTGTTCCTCCAGGCGCTGCGGCAGCGGCCAGGGCAACAGGTTGCGCAGCAGCGATGGCAAGTTCAGGGCCGCGAAATGGCTCAGTCGGGAGACCTTGCCCAGATACGGCTGCAACCAGTCCTCCAGGCTGGCGAGCAAGGCCGCGTCACTGAGGTCGGGCCACTCGCTGTGGCCCTGCCCGGCCAGGTCCAGCTGGCGCAGCAGTGCCACCCGCGCCTGCCACTGGCGCAGTTCCGGCGTCCAGGTCAGCAGGTTCAAGCCTTTGCGGCGGACCAGCCCAAGCAGCGCGCGGGCTCTGGCGTCGTTATCCAGGCTTGGCAGCGGCTCACGGCTGAGCACCAGCTCGCCCACCTTGAGTTGGCGCTCGGCGCGCAATACCTGTTCACGTTCGTCCCAATCGAGCATGTCGACCTGCTCCACCTGCTCGGCCAGCACATCCTCGAACAGGCTGGGATCGAACGCTGCGGCCAGGTAGATACGCTCTTCACGCTGGCCTTGGCGGCTACCCAGGTCGGCGATTACCAGCCACGGGCACTTCATCAGGGCATCGACTTCGGCGAACAGCGCCGCCCGGCCATTGGCCAGGCGGTACTCGGCTCCCCCTTCGCGGCGCTGCTGGGCAACGCGGTCGGGGTAGGCCAGTGCCAGCAGTGCACCCAGCCAGCGTGGGTGGCCCGGGTCGGCGACCGCCGCGCTGGCCTTGCCCCGTAGCAGGCCACGGTACTGGCGCGACAGTTGCCGGGCACGCTGCACGCCACCCTGGCCGCCCCGTACCGCCTGGCTCTCGCCACTGACCAGCGCCAACCGGCTGTGCAGGTCTGCGCCACCGCCGCGCTGTATATCCCGCTCGCCCAGCAGCGCCGCCACATCGCAGGCCATCTGTGCCAGGCCCAGCGCCTGGCCGCGCAGCAGCAAGTGCGCAATACGTGGATGCGCCGGCAGCTCGGCCATGGCCTGGCCGTGCTCGCTGAGGCTGTCGCGGCGGCCTGGCTTGAACGCGTTCAGCCGCGCCAGCAGGTCCTGGGCCTGAGCGAAGGCGGCCGCGGGGGGTTGGTCAAGCCAGCGCAACTGCTCGGGGGTGACGCCCCAGCGGGCCAGTTGCAGGGCCAGGCCGGCCAGGTCCGCCTGCAGGATCTCGGCAGTGCCGTAGGCAGGAAGCTGGTCATGTTGGGCCTCGGACCACAGGCGGTAGCACACGCCCGGCTCCAGGCGCCCGGCACGGCCGGCGCGCTGGGTGGCACTGGCGCGGGAGATCCGCTGGGTGTCCAGGCGGGTCATGCCACTACCTGGGTCGAAACGCGGCACACGGGCCAGGCCGGCGTCGATCACCACCCGCACGCCCTCGATGGTCAGGCTGGTTTCCGCGATGTTGGTGGCCAGTACCACCTTGCGCTGGCCCGCCGGCGGCGGGTCGATGGCAGCCCGTTGGGCACTGAGGTCCAGCTCGCCATGCAGCGGGCACAGCAGGATCTCGGGGCGCTCGCCCAAGGCCTCTTGCAGATGCTGGTGCACCCGGCGGATCTCGGCCTGGCCCGGCAGAAACACCAGCACGCTGCCCGCCTGGTCGGCCAGCGCGTGCAGCACGCTTTCCACGACCCGGGGCTCGATGAATTCCCCCGGCTGGAACGGCCGCCCCCAACGGATATCCACCGGGTGCACGCGGCCCTCGCTGCGCACGACCGGCGCGTCATCCAGCAAGCGTGACAAGCGCTCGCCCTCCAACGTGGCAGACATCAGCAAGATTTTCAGGGGCGGGTCGTCACGCAGCAGCTCACGGCCGTTGAGGCTCAGCGCCAGCGCCAGGTCGGCATCCAGGCCGCGCTCGTGGTATTCGTCGAAAATCAGCAAGCCCACCCCTTCCAGTGCCGGGTCGGCTTGCAGGCGACGGGTAAGAATACCTTCGGTGACCACTTCGATACGGGTGCCGGGGCCCACCTTGCTGTCCAGGCGGATGCGGTAGCCCACGGTTTGCCCAACCTGCTCACCCAGTTCACTGGCCAGCCGCTCGGCCGCCGCGCGGGCGGCCAGGCGCCGGGGTTCCAGCATGAGGATGGTCTGCCCGGCCAGCCATGGCTCGTGCAACAACGCCAGTGGCACACGGGTGGTCTTGCCCGCCCCCGGGGGCGCCTCGAGCACCGCTTCGTCGCGGGTTTGCAAGGCTTGGCGCAAAGCGGGCAAGGCCGCATCAATGGGTAATGAAATCATGGTGGTCCTCGAACAGTCTGGCGAGTATAACGGCGAACCCAGCCTGCCCTATCATGGTCTTAGCATCAGGCGCAGGCGCTTCGCTTGCCCTGCTGAACACCCTTTCGGAGATTGTCATGCGCATCCCAACCCGCGCCATCGGTGGCGCACTCGTGGTTACCCTGCTGACCCAACTGACCGCCTGCGGCACCATTTTCTACCCGGACCGTCGCGGCCAGATCGGTGGCAAGATCGACCCGGTGGTTGCCGCCATGGACGCTATCGGCATCCTCTTCTACGTGATCCCCGGGCTGATCGCCTTCGGCATCGACTTCGCCACCGGCGCCATCTACTACCCAGGCGGCCACACCGCCCAGGTCGACCCGGCAAAACTGCAAAAGGCCGTCAGCCCGGATGGCAAGGTCGACAACCTGAAGCTGCAGGCCATTCTTGAAACCGAACTGGGCCAGCGCCTGCCGCTTGACGACCCGCGGCTTATCCAGCACCGCGGCAGTGTCGAGCAATTGGCCAGCCTTGGCCTGATGCCAGCAGCCTGAACCACAAGGACCTGACCACGGATGATAACCACCCCGGCTGAACACCAGCGCCTGTTGCGCCTGGCCACCCGCGCCTCGCTGGCGGTGGCCGGCATCCTGGTAGTGAGCAAGGCGCTGGCCTGGTGGCTGAGCGGCTCGGTCAGCCTGCTGGCCGGGCTCACCGACTCGGCACTGGACGCCGTCGCCTCGTTCCTCAACCTGCTGGCCGTGCACTACGCCCTGCGCCCGGCTGATGACGACCACCGCTTCGGGCATGGCAAAGCCGAAGCCCTGGCCGGCATGGCGCAAGCGCTGTTCATCGGCGTCAGTGCCGTATTGATCGGCGTGCAGGCGGTCGAGCGCCTGCATACGCCACAACCCTTGGGTGATACCAGCATCGGTATCGCGGTGATGCTGCTGTCACTGGTGCTGACGGTCGCCCTGCTGGCCTTCCAGTACAAGGTGATCCGCCTGACCGGCTCCACGGCGATCCGCGCCGACTCGCTGCACTACCGTTCGGACCTGCTGCTCAATAGCAGCATCCTGCTGGCGCTGTTACTGGCCCGTTTCGGCTGGCCGCAGCTAGATGCGCTGTTCGGCCTGGGCATTGCCCTCTACATCCTGTGGAGCGCGCTGCAGATCGCGCGCGAGAGTATCGCCATCCTGATGGACAAGGAGCTGCCCGGCGATGTGGGCGAGGAAATGGCCGCGCTGGTGTTGGCCATTCCCGGGGTCAAAGGCGTGCACGACCTGCGTACGCGGCTGTCGGGCAACCAGTGGTTCGTACAACTGCACCTGGATTTGCCCGGGCAGTTGCCGCTGCATGATGCCCATGAGCTGTGCGTGGAGGCCTCGCGGGTGATCCGCCAGCGTTATCCGCAAGCGGATGTGATGGTGCATGCCGACCCGGTCTGAACCTGCGCGTGGGTCAGTTGACGCTGTACCCTCGGCCGCTGAAGCAGGCCCCCAGTGCTCGTTGGTAATTGCTGAGCACATTCGGCGGCGGCGCGTAGGTCGCGGTGGCCGGGTCGAAGCCTGACTGGCTGACCGCCCAGCGGTGGCACTGGTAACGGTCCTGCTCCTGCTGCTCCGGGCCTTGGCCATACATCGGGTACGCCACCACGTCATAACCGCCCGCAACCGGCGGCGCGGGTGGCGGCGCCACCGCCGGCGGGTTGACCACCACATATTCCTGGCTGTCTGCCAGGTACTGGTAGTAGGTATCGGCAACCAGGAAGAACAACGCCCCACCCACCCACACTTCCCGTGCATACGGCGGCAGGTAATTGACCCGCACACCGTAAGGCGGGGTTACCACGATGTAATTGCCGCCATGCGGGCGGTACCAGTAACCGCCGGAGTAGAAGTAGTCATGGCCGCGATAGGGCACTTTCCAGTAGCGGTCAGGGAAACGATCGACCGTGTGCCCAGGGCGGTACTGCGGCCCCGGCCCCCAGCCATTGCCATGGCCGTCCGGGCGCCCCTGCCAGTCGCCACCGGGCCTTGGCCCCGGCCCCCCGGCTTGCCAGCGGTGGTCATCGCCATGGCGGCGGGGAATATCCTGGTAGTAGCCCTGCCGGGGCGGCTGGGTCTGGCGTACTTCGTCGCGGGCGTTCAGCGGCCGACCGGGCCCAGGGTCGCCGGGCCCTTCGGCCAGCGCCCCAAGGCTGATGCCCAACCCCAGCAAACCAACACCTGCCAACTGCCAGATGCGCGACGTCATGGTATTCCTCTCGGTAGGTAAACTGCAGCAGGCAGCCAGTCTACCGTGCTCTTCAGGCCGGCCAATTAAAATTACCGACATGAAAAAAGGGAGGCCGCAGGGCCTCCCTTCAGGAATTGTCGTCCGCGCTCGGCACTTGTGGCGCCGGCTCACCTCACAGCGTCTTCTGGAAGCTGTGTAGCCCGGGGGCCTGCGGATCCGGTTGGATGGCTGGCCGCGACCGCCCGCCTAGGGCGCGTCGCCGTGGACTGATGTCCGGGCAGTGATTCTGTTGATAAAGATACCGGACAGCTGGCGGCAGCGGATTGCGAAGATTGCTCATATAAATAGTACTTGCGCAATTTTTCACCCTGGAATGATAATTCGCCGCAATCCGAACAGAAAAGGCAAATGCCATGAGCAAACTCGACCGCTATGACCTGAGCATCCTCGCCGAATTGCAGCGCGATGCGCGCATTTCCAACCAGGAACTGGCCGAGCGCATCGGCTTGTCGCCTTCGCCATGCTCGCGTCGGGTCAAGCAGCTGGAGGACGACGGCTACATCTCCCGCCAGGTCGCCCTGCTCGACCGCAAGAAGCTAGGCCTGAGCCTGACCGCCTACGTGCTGATCGGCATGGACCGGCACACGCCGGAGCGCTTCGAGACCTTCGAGGCCGCTATCCGCAACCTGCCACAAGTACTGGAATGCAGCCTGGTCACCGGTATGGATGCCGACTACCAGTTGAAGGTGGTGGTGCCCGACATGGACCACTACCAGAAACTGCTGCTCGGCAGCCTGACCCGCATCGAAGGCGTCACCAGCGTGCGTTCGAGTTTCGTGCTGAACCAGGTGCTGGCCAGCACCGAGCTGCCATTGACCCACCTTCGGTAATTGCCCGCGCCCGCGGGCGTATACTCGAGCGCTCAAACTGCCTGGAGAACACCGATGGATCCCGCCGTATTCGAAGAATGGATGATGATCATCCTGGTCACCGTGCTGATCGGTTTCATGGGTTTCATCGTCTGGGACCTGGCGAAAAAGTCCAAGGCGGGCAAGTTCGGTACGCTGATCCTGTTCTTCGTGCTGGGGCTGGGGGTGCTGGCCTTTATCATCAAGAGCGTGGTGGTTGGGTTTCTTGAAGGGGTTTAGGCCTTGGGAATGCGGGGAGCGCTTTGCGCTCCATCGCGACACAAGGCCGCTCCTACAGGGGTCGCACAAAGCGGGGATCGCGACCCAAGGCATGGGTTTGCGCGGTTCTGTAGGAGCGGCCTTGTGTCGCGATGGGCCGCAAAGCGGCCCCCACTAGCGCTGCAATTTTGCCGGAACCTCGCGCCAGCACCCCTGCTCCAACCCGTCCAGCGCCCAGTCACCAATGCGTACCCGCACCAGGCGCAAGGTCGGCAACCCCACCGCTGCCGTCATGCGCCGCACCTGGCGGTTACGCCCTTCACGAATCACCAGCTCCAGCCAGCTGGTCGGCACGCTCTTGCGAAAACGCACCGGCGGGTTGCGCGGCCACAACGCGGGCTCGGCCAGGCGCCGCGCCTCGGCCGGCAAGGTCGGCCCATCGTTCAGCTCCACGCCGTCACGCAAACGCTGCAACTGCTCGTCGCTCGGCTCACCTTCCACCTGCACCCAGTAGGTCTTGGCCAGCTTGTGCCTAGGGTCGGCAATCCGCGCTTGTAGCCCGCCATCGTTGGTCAGCAACAGCAAGCCTTCACTGTCACGGTCCAGCCGCCCGGCCGGGTATACGCCCGGGATGTCGATGAAGTCCTTGAGCGTCGCCCGCCCTTCACCGTCACTGAACTGGGTCAGCACGTCGAACGGTTTGTTGAACAGGATCAGGCGGGGCTCGGCCGGCGGCGCCTTGGCCTGGCGACGCGGGCCGGCGGCAGGCCGCGCCTGGGGGCGGCGCGGCTTGTTACGGGGTGGCAGTGACATGGATCCTCAGCGGAACGGCGGCTCATCGAAGCTGCGCAGTTTACGCGAGTGCAACGAGTTGAGCTCGGTGCGCAGCAGGTCGAGGGCGGCAATGCCGATCTTCAGGTGCTGGCTGACCGCCCGGTTATAGAAGGCGTTGGCCGAACCTGGCAGCTTGATCTCGCTGTGCAGCGGCTTGTCGGACACGCACAGCAAGGTGCCGTACGGTACCCGCAAGCGGTAGCCCTGGGCGGCAATGGTGCCGCTTTCCATATCTACCGCCACGGCACGCGAGAGGTTGATCAGCGGCCGCTCCTGGGCCCAGCGCAGCTCCCAGTTACGGTCATCGTAGGTCAGCACGGTGCCGGTGCGCAGGCGCTTCTTCAACTGTTCGCCACGTTCACCGGTCACTTGCGCAGCCGCTTCCTGCAGCGCCAACTGCACTTCGGCCAGCGCCGGGATCGGAATATTCGGCGGCACCACGCGGTCGAGAATGCCGTCGCGGCGCATGTAGGCGTGTGCCAGAACATAGTCGCCAATGGTCTGCGACTGGCGCAGGCCGCCGCAGTGGCCAATCATCAACCAGCAATGCGGGCGCAACACCGCCAGATGGTCGGTGATGTTCTTCGCATTCGACGGGCCGACGCCGATGTTGACCAGGGTGATGCCGTCACCGTCGGCGGCGATCAGGTGGTAGGCCGGCATCTGGTAACGGTGCCAGACCACGCTGGCAACCAGCGCCTGGGCTTCGCCATGGTCCATGCCCTTTTCGATGGCCACGTTGCCCGGCAGCACCATGCGCACGAAACGCGGGTCGTCACGCAACTGCTCCAGGCCATGGCTGATGAACTGGTCGACATAGCGGTGGTAGTTGGTCAGCAGGATCCACGGCTGCATGTGGCGCCAGTCGCTGCCGGTGTAATGCACCAGGCGGCGCAGCGAGAAGTCGACGCGTGCGGCATCGAACAGTGCCAGCGGCAACACGTCGGCATGATCCCAGTCGTACAGGCCGTCGGCGATATTGTCGGTGGCGGCCGACAGGTCGGTGCTGGGGAACACCCGCGCCAGCTGCGCAGCGGTGATGCCGCTGCCGGCCAGTTCGTCACCCTGGTCGACCACATAGGGGTAAGGGATATTCTGTTCGCTGACGCCCACTTCTACGGTAACGGTGTAGTCGTGCATCAGCGGGCGCAGCTGCTCCAGCAGATAACCACGGAACGCCGCGGGCTGGGTGACAGTGACGCTGTAGGTGCCCGCGACCTGCACCTTGGCGTAGGCACGCGTGGTAGCGGCGACTTCGCCATGGCTGTAGTAGGTCAGGCGCAGGGCCGGGTAGCGGAACAGGTCGCGCTGCTCGGCGTCGGGTTCGGTGCGGTCTTTCAGATAACGCTTGAGCGCAAGGCTTAGGGCACCGGTGGCTTGTTCATGCAGGGCCGCCAGACGATCGACGGCCTGTTCGGGGGTATCAACGACTACAAAAGCGTGGCTCACACTGTGCTTCCTGTCTGGACATGCATGTGAACCATCTTGCCTGCCTTCTTGGCTAAATACATCCCCATTGATCGGTGCTGGATTCTTCGCGGGCGCGCCCGCTCCCACAGGTACGGCACCGCCCGGGACATCCATGAAGATCTTGTGGGAGCGGGCATGCCCGCGAAGAAGCCGAATCAATTCGCCCAGGCTGGCGTCGCCCGCGCCACCAATGCCTGCACATCCACACCACGCGGCAACGCCCCATACACCCGGCCGCCCCCCGCCAACCGGCTGCCAATGAACGCATCACTCACCAACGCATTGCCCGCCTCCAGCAACAGCTTGGCCTGCAACGCCAGGGCAATATCCTCGGTCAGTTGCCGCGCGCGGTACTGCATGTCGCCAGTATCGGCAAACGCCCCCTTGAGGTTGCCGATATGCGCCGCCAAACGTGGGTCGCCATGCCCATCGCCCAGCTCGGCGAACAAGGCATCGAGCACCCCCGGTTCCTTGGAAAGGGCCCGCAGCACATCCAGGCACTGCACATTGCCCGAGCCTTCCCACGTCGAGTTCACCGGTGCTTCGCGGTACAGCCGGGGCAGGATGCTGTCTTCCACATAACCGGCACCGCCCAGGCATTCGGCGGCTTCGTTGATCATGGCCGGCGCACGCTTGCAGATCCAGTACTTGCCCACTGCCGTCACCAGGCGGGCGAAGTGCGCCTGCTGCGGGTCTTCGAGCTGCTCCAGCGCCTGCCCCATGCGCAGGCTGAGGGCGAGCGCAGCCTCGCTCTCCAAGGCCAGGTCGGCAAGCACGTTCTGCATCAGCGGCTGCTCATTCAACACGCGGCCACCGACCTTGCGGTACGCGCAGTGGTGGGTAGCCTGGGTCAGCGCCTGGCGCATCAGCGCGCTGGAACCGACCATGCAATCGAAGCGGGTCATGGCGACCATTTCGATGATGGTCGGCACACCGCGCCCTTCTTCGCCGATCATCCACGCCAACGCCCCGCGAAACTCCACCTCGCTAGAGGCGTTCGAGCTGTTGCCCAGCTTGTTCTTCAGGCGCTGGATATAGAACTGGTTGCGGCTGTCATCCGGGCGGTGGCGCGGCAGCAGGAAACAACTCAGCCCCTTTTCGGTTTGTGCCAGGGTAAGGAAGGCATCGCACATCGGCGCCGAACAGAACCACTTGTGGCCGACCAGCTCATAGGCCTGACCCGGGCCCGGCGCCCCGACCGGGTAGGCCCGGGTGGTGTTGGCCCGCACATCGGTGCCGCCCTGTTTTTCGGTCATCGCCATACCCAGGGTGACACCGGCCTTGTGCCGGTCGCCGACATTGCGCGGGTCATACTCGCAGGCGAGGATTTTCGGTAGCCAGTACTCGGCCAGCTCGGGTTGCAAGCGCAGGGCTGGCACGGCGGCGAAGGTCATGGTCAACGGGCAGCCGCTGCCGGCTTCGGCCTGGCTGTGCAGGTAGGTCATGGATGCCCGTGCCACATGTGCCCCGGGGCGCGGCTCGGCCCATGGCAGCGACGGCAGGCCATGCTCGATCGCGGTGCGCATCAGTTCGTGGTAGGCCGGGTGGAACTCGACCAGGTCGATGCGATGGCCGTAGCGGTCGTGGCTGCTGAATTCGGGTTTGTGGGCGTTGGCCAGAAAGCCAGCCTGCATCAGCGGCCCCCCGGCCAGGGCGCCGTAGGCATCGATCCGCGACTGCGCCCAGCCCGCGCCGAAACGCCGCGACCACTCCTGGAGTGGCAGGTCGAGGCGGTAAAGGTTGGCACCGTCGAGGGACGGTGGCTGGTTGGTGACTTCGTGGGTTTCAGCGTACTGGTGCAGGTTCATCGGGGGCTCCTGGATCCGGGTAGGCTTGAAAGACCCAGTGAAGCACTGCCTGCGGGGTTGGCAAAGTGGCATTCGTGACTAAAGGTGTGGTGGTGGGGGCATGGGTTGCAGATGCATGTCTTGAGCCTGCATCTGGGCTGACAGGTGTTCGCCATAAGACCTGCGGCGCGGGTGAGGTCGAGCGCCGAAGGGTTCGCCGCGACACTTTCAGCGCCTGTGAGATCGAGCGCCGCCCCCCCTCAAACCGAACGACGCTTCTGCAAGATACCCACCGGTACCTGCCCCTGCGAAACCGCCATATTCAAACTCAACTCAAACCGGCTCCCCAACCCCCGCGTCGACTCATGCGCCAACCGCGCACCCAGCAACTCGCCCATCTGCCGGCAGATCGACAACCCGATCCCCAACCCGCCATAGCGCCGGGTCATCGAGCCATCTACCTGGAAGAACCGCTGATACAACGTCGCCTGGTCCAGGTCATCGAAGCCGATACCGCTGTCGCTGACAGTGAAGGTCAGCGCCATGTCATCCGGCCCCACCCGGCGCCCGCGCACCTGGATCACCACGCCGCCCTGATGGGTGAACTTCAACCCGTTATCCACCAGGCACCCCAGGCAACGCGCCAGCTTGGGCCCGTCACCCAGTAACCCATCCGGCAAATCGGCCGGGATATCCAGGCTCAGGTACAGGCCCTCGGCCAATGCCTGGCCGGCATAACCGGCGCGCAGGCTCTGCAACAAAGTACGCAGGCTGAACGGCGCCGGCTGCACCCGCAGGCGCCCCGCTTGCAGCTCGGACAGCGTAAGGATGGCATCGACCATGTCCATCATGCCCTGCGCCGAACCGACCGCTGTACGGTGGTACTGGGCCATCTCGCCTTCCATCGGCAAGGTATGCATCAACTCCAGCGAGCCAATCACCCCGTTCATCGGCGTGCGCAGTTCATGGGTCACACTGGCCAGAAATTCGTCCTTCAACCGGTTGCTCCTGGCCAACTGCAGGTTCAATTGTTCCAGCGTACGGCCGGTTTCACGCAAGGCCTGCGCCTGCTGCTCGCGCAGGATGTTGATGCGGTCGGCCAGCGCCAGCGACAGCAGCGCCACCTCCAGTGCCGAACCCAGCTGGCTGGCATACATGGTGATGAACACGTTCGGCAGGTAGCCCAGCACCATCAGGGTGTTCACCAGGCCACCGAGCAGGAACGCCGTCCAGGCAATGATGAACCAACGCGCCAGGCGCAACCCGCGCCACCAGGCATACAGCCCGGCGCTGAACACACTGACGGTGAACAGCAGCGCCAGCAGGGTGGCCATGCGCAGCGCCACCCCATAGGCCATGCTCACGGCCAGCACCATGACCGCCACGCCCCCCAGCATCAACAGCTGCAATAGCCGATCGAAGCCCCGGCTGATACTGCCAAGCTGCAGGAAGTGGCGGGCGAACTGGCAGGCGAACAGCGCGGCAGCACCGATGCTCAGCGGTGTCGCGGCATTCGCCCACCATGGGCTGTCTGGCCAGAAGTAGGCTACACCGGCGCCATTCACCGACACCTGGTAAAGGCCGAACGAGGCGATATAGAGGATGTAGTAGAGGTAGCTGACGTCGCGCACGCTGAGGTAGATGAACAGGTTGTACACCAGCATCACCAGCAGCACGCCATAAATCATGCCCAGCACATACAGGCGGGTCGGTTGCGCCTCGATGTAGGCCTCGGGGGCCCATAGCGCCAGCGGCGCCTGCACCGAGCCCTGGCTATGCAGCCGCAGGTAAGCGGTAGTCACCTGGCCGGGCGGCAGCGGCAGCTCGAACAGATAATTGCTCTGGCGCACCTGCCGGCTGTCGTAGGGCAAGGCATCGCCGGTGCGCTGGGCCAGGCGGTAGCCGCCATTGCCATCGGCCAGGTACAGCTCCAGATGATCCAGGGGCGGGTAGGCCAGTTCCAGCAGCCACTGCCGGGGCGCAGCACCGGGCGCCGCAACCGGGCGCAACTCGACCTTGAGCCAGAACACCGAAGTGGAATAACCGGCGTTCAGCACCTCATCTGGGTGGGGGCGGAAGTATCTGGCGAAGTCAGGGGCGCTGACTTGGGCGATGCTGCTACTGCCATCCGGGTCCTCATAAACCTGCATGACCTTGCCCAGCGGCAGGTGCCGGGTAGCCTCGTCGAAATCGACTGCGCCGGCCAGCACGGGCAGCATCCCCAGAAGCACAATCAGCAAATAGCGCATACAGCCCCAGCCTGGTCTGTGCAGTCGCGTCGCGGTTGCCTCCCATCCGTTTGAGACGACGTGATCCAGCAGAGTCCGTTTGTCGAGTTATCCAAGCACTCTAGCATAGCTGTAACCGCTGGCAATCGGCCATGCCAAAACCCGAACAAAGGCTTCTAAATCAATAGTTTGAGGGAAAATGCCAACCATAAGCTGACCATTCGATCAGTAAATCCGGTTTGTCGGACGATTCTCCCAAACAGGTTTGGTGGTAAGCTCGCCGACCATGAATACCTACAGCTCCCGCCCCGTTGTCCTCTGTCTCTCCGGCCACGACCCAAGTGGCGGCGCCGGCCTGCAGGCAGATATCGAAGCCCTGCTCGCCCAAGGCTGTCACGCTGCACCCGCCGTGACTGCCCTGACCGTGCAGGATACCGTCAATGTTTCCGACTTCCGGGTACTCGACCGCGAGTGGGTGCTGGCCCAGGCTAACGCCGTACTGGCCGACTCCACGGTTGCCGCGGTCAAGCTGGGCATGCTTGGCTCGATCGACATGGTCGACACCGTCGCCGAGCTGCTGGCCGCCCACCCGCACTTGCCGCTGGTCTGCGACCCGGTGCTGCGCGCCGGCGGCGGCGGCCGCCTGGGCAAGGATGAAGTAGGCTATGCCCTGCGCGAACGCCTGCTGCCGCTGGCGACCATCGCCACGCCGAACCTGCCTGAAGCGCGCATTCTCGCCGAACTGCCCGAGGGCAGCGCCGATGCGTGTGCCGAGAAACTCTTGCCGTTCTGCAAGCACCTGCTGATTACCGGCGGGCACGGCGACGAAGACGAAATCCACAACCGCCTGTACACCCAGAACGGCCAGCAATACACCTGGACCTGCCAGCGCCTGCCAGGCAGCTACCATGGCTCGGGGTGCACCCTGGCCAGCGCCCTGGCCGGCCGCCTGGCCTTGGGCGAGCAGCTGGAAAGTGCCGTACGCAGCGCCCTCGACTACACCTGGCGCACCCTGCGTGACGCCGAGCAGCTGGGCAAAGGCCAGTACGTGCCGCGCCGCCTGCCCCTGGACTTCTGCGCTTGAAGCGAGGCTTTCCATGAAGCTACGTGGCCTGTATGCCATTACCGACAGTCAACTGCTTGCCAGCCGTTTCCTGTCTTATGTCGAAGCGGCGCTGGAAGGCGGCGTGTGCCTGCTGCAGTACCGCGACAAAAGCGACGACGCAGCGCGCCGGCTGCGTGAAGCCGAAGCGCTGATGAAGCTGTGCGAGCGCTATGGCACCCAGCTGCTGATCAACGACGACGCCGAACTGGCCGCGCGCCTAGGCGTCGGCGTGCACCTGGGCCAGACCGACGGCCCGCTGACCCCGGCCCGGGCCCTGCTCGGCCGCCAGGCGATCATCGGTTCCACCTGCCACGCCAGCCTCACGCTGGCCGCCCAGGCCGCCAAGGAAGGTGCCAGCTACGTGGCCTTCGGCCGCTTCTTCAACTCCGTGACCAAGCCCGGCGCGCCTGCCGCCAGTACCGAGCTGCTGGAGCAGGCTCGCGCCCAGGTGAAGCTGCCGATCGCGGTGATCGGCGGCATTACCCTCGACAACGCCGGCCCGCTGGTCGACCATGGCGCCGACCTGCTGGCGGTGATCCACGGCCTGTTCGGTGCCGACAGCGCGCAGGAAGTTACCCGCCGCGCCCGCGCCTTCAACGCCTTGTTCGCATCCTGATTCGAGAGATTCCCATGTCCCGTTCCGAAGCCCTGTTCGCCCAAGCCCAGAAGCACATCCCCGGCGGCGTCAACTCGCCGGTCCGCGCTTTCAAGAGCGTTGGCGGTACGCCGCTGTTCTTCAAGCATGCCGAGGGCGCCTACGTCGTTGACGAGGACGACAAGCGCTATGTCGATTACGTCGGCTCCTGGGGCCCGATGATCCTCGGCCACGGCCACCCCGAGGTGCTGGAGTCGGTGCGCAGGCAGCTGCAGCACGGGCTGTCCTACGGTGCGCCAACGGCCATGGAAACCGAAATGGCCGACTTGGTCTGCTCGATCGTGCCGTCGATGGAAATGGTGCGCATGGTCAGCTCGGGCACCGAAGCCACCATGAGCGCCATCCGCCTGGCCCGTGGCTACACCGGCCGCGATGCCATCATCAAGTTCGAAGGCTGCTACCACGGCCACTCGGACAGCCTGCTGGTAAAAGCCGGCTCCGGCCTGCTGACCCAGGGCGTCCCCAGCTCGGCGGGCGTGCCAGCCGACTTCGCCAAGCACACCCTGACCCTGCCGTTCAACGACATCGCTGCCGTCGAGAAGACCCTGGCCGAAGTTGGCCAGACCGTGGCCTGCATCATTGTCGAGCCAGTGGCCGGCAACATGAACTGCGTGCCACCGGCCCCGGGCTTCCTCGAAGGGCTGCGCGAGCAGTGCGACAAGCATGGCGTGGTGCTGATCTTCGACGAAGTGATGACTGGCTTCCGCGTTTCCCTGGGTGGCGCCCAGGGCCATTACGGCATCACCCCGGACCTGTCCACCTTCGGCAAGATCGTCGGCGGCGGCATGCCGGTCGGCTGCTTCGGCGGCAAGCGTGAAATCATGGGCTGCATCGCCCCGCTGGGCCCGGTCTACCAGGCCGGCACCCTGTCGGGTAACCCGCTGGCCATGGCCGCCGGCCTGACCACCCTGAAGCTGATCAGCCGCCCCGGCTTCCACGCCGAGCTGACCGACTACACCAGCCGCATGCTCGACGGCCTGCAACAGCGCGCCGATGCCGCCGGGGTGCCGTTCGTCACCACCCAGGCCGGTGCCATGTTCGGCCTGTACTTCAGCGGTGCCGACGATATCGTCACCTTCGATGACGTGATGGCCAGCGATGCCGAGCGCTTCAAGCGCTTCTTCCACCTGATGCTCGACGGTGGCGTGTACCTGGCACCGAGCGCGTTCGAGGCAGGCTTCACCTCCATCGCCCATGGCGACAAGGAGTTGCAGATCACCCTGGATGCGGCTGAGAAGGCGTTTGCTGCCCTGAAGTGATGCTTTGCCTGTACCGGGATCTTCGCGGGCTCACCCGCAAAGAGGCCGGTACAGGCAACAATTATTCATGCACAATCAGCTGACTTCCCCAACCAAGCAGAAATTCGAGTAAAACTTTGTAAGGTTGGCGCTGCTTATCCCATAATGTGCCACCAGAGACATTGGCCGCAGCTTTGCAGAGGTAAGTCGATCCCCATGAACCGCACCGGCCGCGCCCTGACCCTGGGCTGCCTGTTGCTTCTTCAGCCCCTGCTGGCCCTGGCGGAGGGCGGTAACTCGTTGCTCATTCCGGCAACGGGGCGCTGCACCTTGAACGTTCAGCCTGAAGACCTGGCAAACGCCCTCAAGGCCTGCGAGCAGACCGCCAGCGCGGGGGACGCCCAGGCGCAGTTCGAACTGGGCGAGTACTACTACACGCAAACCCCCAAGAACCTGAACAAAGCCCTGGACTGGTTCCAGAAAGCCTCGCTGCAAGGCCAGGCCGATGCCCAGTATCGCCTGGGGGCCATGTTCTTCCATGGCGAAGGGGTCAAGGCCAATAATGTGCAGGCGTACATCCTGCTGAAAATGGCCGCGGTCAACGGTGCCGAAGACGCGCTGGACATGGCCGACGAAGTCACCGAGCAAATGCCTCGCGACGACCTGGAGCATGCCACCCAGGTGCTCGGCCAGATTTTCCGCAAATACCTGCTGGAATTGCAGAACGCCGAAGGGCGCACGCCGTTCTCGCCATTGCCCTGACCGCCAGTACGCCAGCATGGGTACACACGCCCGGTGCAGGGCGAACATACCCTTGATCGTTTCAGTGCTTTCGCCACTGCCATTCAAGGGTTATTCTTGAGTTCAACTCCATTGCCGTCGAGCGGCTAAAAACGACCTTGAACGCACCCATAGAACCCCATCGTTTCATCCTCGAACCATTCGAGGCCAACCGTTTCGCCAACTTGTGCGGCCAGTTCGACGAGCACCTGCGCCTGATCGAACAGCGCCTGGCCATCGAAATCCGCAACCGTGGCAATCAGTTCGAACTGATCGGCGAACCCAAGACAACCTCTGCGGCCGAACAGCTGCTGCGCCGTCTCTACCGTGAGACCAAGGCCACTGACCTGTCACCGGAAACCGTGCACCTGTACCTGCAGGAGTCGGCCGTCGAGCACATCGACAACCCGGCCGTCAACGAAGTCAGCGTGTCGCTGCGCACCCGCAAGGGCAATATCCGCCCGCGTGGTCTGAACCAGCAGCGCTACGTCAAGGAAATCCTCGCCAACGACATCAACTTCGGCATCGGCCCGGCCGGTACCGGCAAGACGTACCTGGCAGTGGCCTGCGCCGTGGATGCACTGGAGCGCGAGCAGGTGCGCCGTATCCTGCTGGTACGCCCGGCGGTCGAGGCAGGCGAAAAGCTTGGCTTCCTGCCTGGCGACCTGGCGCAGAAGATCGACCCGTACCTGCGCCCGCTGTATGACGCCTTGTACGAAATGCTCGGCTTCGAGCACGTGGCCAAGCTGATCGAGCGCCAGGTCATCGAGATCGCCCCGCTGGCATACATGCGCGGCCGCACCCTGAACAACAGCTTCATCATCCTCGACGAAAGCCAGAACACCACGCTCGAGCAGATGAAAATGTTCCTGACCCGCATCGGCTTCGGCTCTACCGCGGTGATCACCGGCGACATCACCCAGGTCGACCTGCCCCGTGGCACCAAGTCGGGCCTGGCACACGTCATCGAAGTATTGCGGGACGTGCCGGGTATCAGTTTCACCCACTTCCAGCCCAAAGACGTGGTTCGTCATCCACTGGTGCAGCGTATCGTCGAGGCCTATGACCGCTTCGATGCCCGCCAGGCCAAGCCTGAGGCACCCGGCAAAGATGCTTGAACTCGACATTCAACGGGCCACCGATGCCGCTGCCCCGGGCGACGAGGACTTCCGCCGTTGGTGTGAGCTGGCCTTGCGCCAGCGCAGCGCCGACTCGGAAATGACCATTCGCCTGGTCGACGAAGCTGAAGGCCGTGAGCTGAACCACACCTACCGGCACAAGGACTACGCGACCAACGTGCTGTCGTTCCCTGCCGATGTACCCGATGACCTGCTCGATATCCCGCTACTGGGCGACCTGGTCATCTGCGTGGCGGTGGTGGAGCGCGAAGCGGCCGAACAAGGCAAGGCGCTGAACGCGCATTGGGCCCACCTGGTCATCCACGGCTGCCTGCACCTGCTTGGCTACGACCACATCGACGATGAGGAAGCCGAGGAGATGGAAGGCCTGGAACGAGAATTGCTGGCAGAACTGGGTCACCCCGACCCCTATGCCGATGATGAAACCGACACCCTCACACACTGATACACGAAGGATCACGAGAACCGCCATGAGCGAAGATCGATCGAGCAACGGGCAGAAGTCCTGGCTGGGTAAACTGACCCAGGCTTTTGCCCATGAGCCGAAAAACCGCCAGGAGCTGCTGGAGCTGCTGCGCGAAGCCCATCAGAACAAACTGCTGGACAGCGAGGCGCTGACCATTGTCGAAGGCGCCATCCAGGTCGCCGACCTGCAGGTGCGCGACATCATGGTCCCGCGCTCGCAGATGATCAGCATCAAGGCCAGCCAGTCGCCGCGCGAATTCCTGCCGGCGGTGATCGACGCCGCGCACTCGCGCTACCCGGTGATCGGCGAAAGCCATGACGATGTGCTCGGGATCCTGCTCGCCAAGGACCTGCTGCCGCTCATCCTCAAAGAGAACGGCGACAGCTTCAATATCAAGGACCTGCTGCGCCCGGCCACCTTCGTGCCCGAGTCCAAGCGCCTGAACGTGCTGTTGCGCGAGTTCCGTGCCAACCACAACCACATGGCCGTGGTCATCGACGAATATGGCGGCGTGGCCGGCCTGGTCACCATCGAGGATGTGCTGGAGCAGATCGTTGGCGATATCGAGGACGAGCACGATGTCGAGGAAGACAGCTACATCAAGCCGCTGCCCAGCGGTGACTTCCTGGTCAAGGCGCTGACCCCGATCGAAAACTTCAACGAGTTCTTCGACAGCGAGTTCTCCGATGACGAGTTCGACACCGTCGGCGGCCTGGTGATGAGTGCCTTTGGCCACCTGCCCAAGCGTAACGAAACCACCGAGATCGGCGCCTACAAGTTCCGTATTCTCAACGCCGACAGCCGGCGGATACACTTGCTGCGCCTGACCCCGATCAACCGTTAAGGACAAACATGCGTTGGATCACCCGCCCCGGCTGGCCCGGTAACCTGCTGGCCCTGGCGGCCGGCGCATCCACCCTCCTGGCCCTGGCTCCGTTCGATATCTGGCCGCTGGCCTTGCTATCGATCGCCCTGCTCTACCTGGGCCTGCGCGAGCTCAGCCCGCGCCAGGCCATGTGGCGTGGCTGGTGGTTCGGGTTTGGCCTGTACGGCGCGGGCACCTGGTGGATCTACGTCAGCATGACCACCTACGGCGGCGCCTCGCCGTTGCTGGCGATCGTGCTGTTGTTGGCATTTTTTGCCGCCCTGGCGTGGTTCTTCGCCCTGCCCACCTGGTTGTGGGCGCGCTGGTTACGGCGCAACGAAGCGCCGCTGGCCGACGCCTTGTGTTTCGCCGCCCTGTGGCTGCTGCAGGAAGCTTTCCGCGGCTGGTTCCTGACCGGTTTTCCCTGGCTCTACGCCGGTTACAGCCAGCTCGACGGGCCGTTGGCAGGCCTTGCCCCGCTGGGTGGCGTATGGCTGGTTTCCTTCGCCCTGGCCCTCACTGCCGCCCTGCTGTGCAACTTGCACCGCCTGCGCGCGCGCCCTTCGTTCCTGGCCATTGCCGCGATGCTGTTGCTGGCGCCCTGGGCCCTAGGCCTGGCACTCAAAGGCCATGCCTGGACAAAGCCGGCTGGCGACCCGCTGAAAGTGGCGGCCATACAGGGCAACGTCGAACAGGACCTGAAATGGGACCCGGCGCACATCGATGCACAACTGGCGCTGTACCGTGACCTGAGCTTCAGTTCCAAGCCAGTGGACCTGCTGGTGTGGCCCGAAACCGCGGTGCCGGTGCTCAAGGACCAGGCTCAGGGCTACATCGATGTGATGGGCCGCTTTGCCGCCGAACGGCATTCGGCGCTGATCACCGGCGTACCGGTACGCGAAGAGGTGCATCACCAGCGCCGCTACTACAACGGTATTACGGTGGCCGGCGAAGGCGATGGCACCTACCTCAAGCAGAAACTGGTGCCGTTTGGCGAGTATGTGCCGCTGCAGGACATGCTGCGTGGCGCCATCGAGTTCTTCAACCTGCCCATGTCGGACTTTGCCCGCGGCCCGGAAGACCAGCCACTGCTGCAGGCCAAGGGTTACCAGATTGCCCCGTACATCTGCTACGAAGTGGTCTACCCGGAATTCGCTGCAGGGCTGGCAGCGCGTAGCGACCTGCTGCTGACCATCAGCAACGACACCTGGTTCGGCACCTCGATCGGCCCGCTGCAGCACCTGCAGATGGCGCAGATGCGTGCGTTGGAAGCCGGCCGCTGGATGATCCGCGCCACCAACAATGGTGTGACCGCGCTGATCGACCCGTTCGGCCGTATCACCACGCAGGTACCACAATTCCAGCAGGCGGTAATGTATGGCGAAGTGGTGCCGATGCAGCAGCTCACGCCCTACCTGCAATGGCGTTCGTGGCCGCTGGCGATTGTCTGTGTGCTGCTGCTGGGCTGGGCATTGCTGGCCGGGCGCATAGCCAAGACCGTCTAACTGGCATTACACGGTCCCTGTAGGAGCGGCCTTGCGTCGCGATGGGCTGCGCAGCAGCCCCGGCAATCTTGAGATAGAGCTGAGATCCGGGGCTGCTGCGCAGCCCATCGCGACACAAGGCCGCTCCTACAAGGAACCGCGCAAACCTGAATTCAATAGAACACCCGGTACCCCACCAACCCCACTACCTCATTGAACAACTGCCCGCTCTGCCACATCGCCCGGCTTTCCGGCAGCAACCCGCCGAACGGCCGCGCATGCTCGCGCCCAAGGAACCCCACCGGCGCCGGCACCACCTCGAACCCTGCCTGTTCGAAGCTCCAGCGCGAACGCTGCATGTGCCAGGCCTGGGTGACCACCACCACACGGCGAATCCCCAGCGGCTGCAGCACCTTGGCCGACAGCTGGGCGTTCTCCCAGGTGGTGCGGCTGGCCTCTTCGCGCCACCTCACCTCGACCGCGAAATCCTCACGCAGGCGATCGGCCATCAACCGCGCCTCACTCGGCGGCGTGCCATAGTGCAACCCGCCACTGGTCAGCACCGGCAAACCGGAGGCCTTGGCCAGCCGCGCAGCAAACCGCATGCGCTCTAGCGCCGTGGCCGTGGGCTGGTCACTGCCGCCCCAGGCCGGGTCGCCACGTTCACGGCCCGCGCCCAGCACCACGATGGCGTCTGCCCGCCCTGCCAGGCCCGCCCAGTCGCCCACGGCCAGTGGCGGCTCGGTCTCCAGCACGCGGGCCGTTTCCTGCACCACCAGCGGCAAGCTCATCAGCCACAAGCCACCCAGCCCCACGCCAAAACACAGCGCCGCCAGCCGTGGCCGGCGCGCACGCCACCACCATGCGGCAAGCAGCAACAGGAACAAGATGCCCGGCGGCATCAGCCATTGTTTGATGAAAAATCGTATGGGCATCGGCCACACCTCCTTGGCAGGCGTGCAGCCTAAAAGGATCGGCACCGGTCAACAAGGTAGGGCCGGTGCCGATCGCAAGCTGTATGAATGATGAATGACCGTGGCGCGATGGCCTGCGCCGGGCGCCCTGAACGACTAGCGCTGGCGCAGCGTTCTGGAACTGGCCGCAGTGGCAGCGCGCTTCTGGTCCTTGAGCCAGATAATCTTGGCTGATGCCGGCTCCGCTTGTGGGTAACTGCCGACAGCAGCATTAAGGCGCCCCGGAAGGGCTTCCAGGTAGGCCTTGATCACTTCGAACTCTGCGTGGCTGAGGCCACGCAACTCCAGCTCGGCTGGCATCTCGTCGCGCAATCGCACAGAAGTCCTGGCGCTTTCGAGTGCCAGGCCAAGCCGGTCGATCAGGCGCTCGTAAAGCTCCGGTCTGATTGCGGGTAGCTGCGTCTCTCCCATCCGTTCACCTCATTGAAGATAAGAATATCTCCCCCCACACCAGAGCTTAGCGTCGTTGCAAAAAGCAGCCGGGTGCAGCGACCAGCGGCCATTCGCAACGAAGGTTTCCCACGATACGCAGCGCTGCTGTATGCTACGGCGTTCACTCTAAATGACACCGGAGTGCCGGACGCAGCGAGGTTCCGCTGCCTGGAACAAGGTCTCTTCCCTCTCAGCAAAAAGTAGCCATGCACGAACAATACACGCCCCGTGATATCGAAGCCGCCGCCCAGAACTTCTGGGACGAGCAACAATCGTTCGCTGTTACCGAACAGCCAGGCAAGGACACCTACTACTGCCTGTCGATGTTCCCGTACCCGAGCGGCAAGCTACACATGGGCCACGTGCGCAACTACACCATCGGTGACGTGATTGCCCGCTACCAGCGCATGCTGGGCAAGAACGTGCTGCAGCCGATGGGCTGGGACGCTTTCGGCATGCCCGCGGAAAACGCGGCGATGAAGAACAACGTCGCCCCGGCCAAGTGGACGTACGAAAACATCGAGTACATGAAGACCCAGCTCAAGAGCCTGGGCCTGGCCATCGACTGGGCACGTGAAGTGACCACCTGCAAGCCTGACTACTACCGTTGGGAGCAGTGGCTGTTCACCCGCCTGTTCGAGAAAGGCATCATCTACCGCAAGAACGGTACCGTGAACTGGGACCCGGCAGACCAGACCGTACTGGCCAACGAGCAGGTCATCGACGGCCGCGGCTGGCGTTCCGGCGCGCTGATCGAAAAGCGCGAAATCCCGATGTACTACTTCCGCATCACCGACTACGCCGATGAGCTGCTGGAAAGCCTCGACGAACTGCCGGGCTGGCCTGAGCAGGTCAAGACCATGCAGCGCAACTGGATCGGCAAGTCACGCGGCATGGAAGTCCAGTTCCCCTACGACCAGGCCAGCATCGGCCACGCCGGCACGCTCAAGGTCTTCACCACCCGCCCCGACACGCTGATGGGCGCCACCTACGTCGCCGTCGCCGCCGAGCACCCGCTGGCCACCCAGGCTGCCCAGGGCAACCCGGCGCTGCAGGCGTTCATCGAAGAATGCAAGGCCGGCAGCGTTGCCGAAGCCGACATGGCCACCCAGGAGAAGAAGGGCATGGCCACTTCCCTGCTGGTGGAGCACCCGCTGACCGGCGAGAAGCTGCCGGTCTGGGTCGCCAACTACGTGCTCATGCACTACGGCGATGGCGCGGTAATGGCGGTGCCGGCTCACGACGAGCGCGACTTCGAGTTCGCCCACAAGTACAACCTGCCGGTCAAGGCCGTAGTACGCACCAGTGCGGGCGATGAAGTCGGCAACGAGTGGCAGGACGCCTATGGCGAGCACGGCCAACTGATCAACTCCGCCGAGTTCGACGGCCTGGACTTTGCCGGCGCCTTCGACGCCATCGAAGCAGCCCTGATCCGCAAGGACCTGGGCAAATCGCGCACCCAGTTCCGCCTGCGCGACTGGGGTATCAGCCGCCAGCGCTACTGGGGCTGCCCGATCCCGATCATCCACTGCCCGTCCTGCGGCGACGTGCCCGTGCCAGAAGACCAGTTGCCGGTGACCCTGCCGGAGAACGTGGTGCCCGATGGTGCCGGCTCGCCACTGGCGCGCATGCCAGAATTCTACGAATGCAGCTGCCCGAAATGCGGCGCTGCGGCCAAGCGCGAAACCGACACCATGGACACCTTCGTCGAGTCGTCCTGGTACTTCGCCCGCTACGCCTCGCCGAACTACGAAGGTGGCATGGTCGACCCGAAAGCGGCCAACCACTGGCTGCCGGTCGACCAGTACATCGGCGGTATCGAACACGCCATCCTGCACCTGCTGTATGCGCGCTTCTTCCACAAGCTGATGCGTGACGAAGGCCTGGTCACCTCTAACGAGCCGTTCAAGAACCTGCTGACCCAGGGTATGGTCGTGGCCGAAACCTACTACCGCGTTGCCAGCAACGGCGGCAAGGACTGGTTCAACCCGGCCGATGTCGAGATCGAACGCGATGCCAAGGCCAAGATCATTGGCGCACGCCTGAAGACCGACGGCCTGCCGGTGGAAATCGGCGGCACCGAGAAGATGTCCAAGTCGAAGAACAACGGCGTCGATCCCCAGTCGATGATCGACCAGTACGGCGCCGATACCTGCCGCCTGTTCATGATGTTCGCCTCGCCACCTGACGCGAGCCTGGAATGGTCCGACTCCGGCGTCGAAGGCGCCAGCCGCTTCCTGCGCCGTGTCTGGCGCCTGGCCCAGGCACACGTCGCCCAAGGCCTGCCGGGCAAGCTGGATGTCGCCGCCCTGGACGACGCACAGAAGGTCATTCGCCGTGCCATTCACGCCGCCATCAAGCAGGCCAGCACCGACGTCGGCCAGTTCCACAAATTCAACACCGCCATCGCCCAGGTGATGACCGTGATGAACGTGCTGGAAAAAGCCCCGCAAGCCACGGCGCAAGACCGTGCCTTGCTGCACGAAGGCCTGGAAGCCGTGACCCTGCTGCTGGCGCCGATCACCCCGCACATCTCCCACGAGCTGTGGAAGCAGCTGGGCCATGATCAGGCCGTGATCGACGCTGGCTGGCCAGCGGTCGACGAAGCCGCGCTGGTGCAGGACACCGTCACCCTGGTGGTGCAGGTCAACGGCAAACTGCGCGGGCAGGTCGAAATGCCGGCCGCCGCCAGCCGCGAAGAAATCGAAGCCGCCGCGCGCAGCAACGAGAACGTCCTGCGCTTCATCGACGGCCTGGCCATTCGCAAGGTCATCGTGGTACCGGGCAAGCTGGTCAACATCGTCGCCAACTGATGGCAACGCCCGCCCGCAGCTACTGCGGGCGGGCGGAACAGGCCCACAAGGGAGCAACAACATGATCAAACGCAATTTGCTGGTAATTGGCCTGGCGGTCATGCTCAGCGCCTGCGGTTTCCAGCTGCGCGGTACTGGCACCAACGAGCTGAGCATCAAGGAAATGGACGTCAGTGCGCGTGACGCGTACGGGCCTACCGTGACCGAACTGCGCCAGGTGCTCAAGAACAGCGGCGTCAATGTGCACACCGGTGCGCCGTACCGCCTGGTATTGACCAACGAACAGCAGCGCGAGCGCTCGGCCAGCTACAACAGCGGTAACCGCACTGCCGAGTACGAGCTGACCACCCAGCTCGACTACAGCATCCAGGGCTTGAACAACCTTGAACTGCTGAGTGACAAGCTGGAAGTGCGCAAGGTGTATGTGCGCGATGCCTCGAACATCACCGGTTCCGAGCAGGAAGCTGCCCGTTCCCGCCTGGAAATGCGCCGTGACCTGGTCAACGCCATGGTCGTGCGCCTGCAGCAACTGACCCCGGCCCAGCTGGACGAGCTGCAGCAAAAAGCCGATCAGCGTGCCAAGGCTGAAGCGGCCGCCCTTGAGGCCGCACGCCGCCAGCAGGCGGAAACGCCGCAGCAGTCGCCCCTGGAAGTACCGGGCAACTAAGCCCGTGCGGGGTACCTTCGGGTGCCCCGCCTACTGCCCATGAAGCTCGCCCCCGCCCAACTCAACAAGCACCTGCAAGGCGCCTTGGCCCCGGTCTACGTGGTCAGCGGTGACGACCCGCTGCTGTGCCAGGAAGCCGCCGACGCCATCCGCCAAGCTGCGCGCCAGCAAGGTTTCGACGAGCGCCAGGTTTTCAGTGCCGACGCCAACTTCGACTGGGGCACCCTGCTCCAGGCCGGCGCCAGCCTGTCCCTGTTCGCCCAGCGGCGCCTGCTGGAACTTCGCCTGCCCTCGGGCAAGCCGGGTGACAAGGGCGCCGCAGCGCTGATGGAATACTGCGCCAATCCCGCCGAAGACACCCTGCTGCTGGTCAGCCTGCCCAAGCTCGACGGCAGCGCGCAGAAGACCAAGTGGGGCAAGGCGTTGATCGAAGGTGCCCACTGCCAGTTCATCCAGATCTGGCCGGTGGATGCGCACCAACTGCCGCAATGGATCAACCAGCGCCTGCAGCAGGCCGGCCTGTCGGCGCAGCGTGACGCTGTCGACCTGATTGCCGCGCGCGTAGAAGGCAACCTGCTGGCTGCCGCGCAGGAAATCGAAAAGCTCAAGCTGTTGGCCGAAGGCAACCAGATCACCGTCGAAACCGTGCAGTCGGCTGTCGCTGACAGCGCCCGGTTCGACGTTTTCGGGCTGGTCGACGCCATTCTCAATGGTGAAGCTGCACATGCGCTGCGCATGCTCGAAGGCTTGCGCGGTGAGGGGGTCGAGCCCCCGGTGGTTCTCTGGGCGCTGGCGCGTGAGCTGCGCCAGCTCGCCGGGCTGGCCCAGCAATTCAGCCAAGGCGTGCCGCTGGACAAGGCGTTCAGCCAGGCGCGCCCACCGGTCTGGGATAAGCGCCGGCCGTTGGTCAGCAAGGCCTTGCAGCGCCTCTCGGCGCAGCGCTGGGCGCAACTGCTGCAGGATGCCCAGCGTATCGATGCGCAAATCAAGGGCCAGGCCGAGGGTTCGCCGTGGACGGGCTTGGCGCGGTTGTCATTGCTGATGGCGGGTCAGCGCCTGGCGCTACCCCCTCTATAACGGTCACAGGCCCTATCGCTGGCAAGCCAGCTCCCACATGGAGTCCACAGGCCTTGAAGGTTGTGCTGAACCTGTGGGTGCTCCTGTGAACCATATACACAATCAATTGGCCCACATCCCCCCAGGACCCTAAAGTGCGCCCCGAAACCCACCCACCACGGGAACCCCGCCATGAGCAAAAAGCCGAAAAAGCACGGCCCCAACAAGGCCAAGTCGATCATTGCCCAACCGCTGTTCCGCTGCCGCCAGGAACAACCGGAAAAAGGCAAAGGCAGCTACCGCCGCGAAGCCTTCCAATCGAGAGATTGGGAGGCTTCCTACTTTTTGGCGGCATGAAAGCATCGCGGGCGCAGGCATGATATGGTCAGCACCTGACCTGCAATTCTGGATCTGTGCATGCTCTTCCGTCTTTCTCCCCGTTGGGAAACCCGCCAGCTGATCGCGGCCTCCAGCTTCATCCTGCTGGTTGCCTGCGCGGAAAAACCTACCGCCGCCGACGCGCTGCCGCTGGCCCCTGCGCAACCTGCGCCCGTGGTTACCGTGCCCGGTGCAACGCCAGACGCCAGCACTGAAATCCAGCCTTTGCAAACCTTCGCCCAGTGGCAGGCGGGTTTCCGCGAACAAGCCTTGCAAGCGGGTATTTCGCCAAGCATCTTCGACCGCGCCTTCCTCGGGGTTACCCCCGACATGGACGTGATCAAGGCCGACCGCAGCCAGCCTGAGTTCAGCCGCCCGGTGTGGGAATACCTCGAAGGCGCGCTGTCCCCTTTGCGCGTGCGCAATGGCAAGCGGTTGCTGGAGCAGAACGCCGAACTGCTGACCCGCATCGAGCAACGCTATGGCGTTGACCGCCAGGTGCTGGTGGCGGTGTGGGGCATGGAGAGCAATTTCGGCCAGTTCCAGGGCAACAAGTCGGTGATCCGCTCGCTGGCGACCCTGGCCTATGAAGGCCGTCGCCCGCAGTTCGCCCAGGACCAGCTGATCGCCGCCCTGCAGATCATCCAGCATGGCGACATTCAGCCTGAGGCCATGCGTGGCTCGTGGGCTGGCGCCATGGGCCAGACCCAGTTCATCCCGACCACCTACAACACCCATGCCGTGGACTTTGACGGCGACGGCCGCCGCGACATCTGGAACAGCACCCCCGATGCCCTGGCCTCGACCGCGCACTACCTGCAAAGCTCGGGTTGGAAGCGTGGCCAACCATGGGGCTTCGAGGTGCAGGTACCGCCAGGCTTCGATTTCTGGCAGGCCGATGGCGCGTTGCGCAGGCCGGTGAGCGAGTGGCTGGCAATGGGTGTGAAGCTGCCAACCGGCACCCAATTGCCAGCGGGCAGCAACCAGCTGTCTGCCGCGTTGCTGCTGCCAGCAGGCGCGCGTGGCCCGGCGTTCCTGGTACTGGATAACTTCCGCGCCATCCTCAAGTACAACAACTCATCGTCCTATGCACTGGCGGTGAGCCTGCTGGCCGACCGCTTCAGCGGCTGGGGCTTCATTGCCGGCAGCTGGCCGAAGGAAGACTTGCCGCTGAGCCGCAGCGAACGCGTGGAGTTGCAGAACCTGCTTAACGGCCGTGGGTATGACGCAGGCAATGCCGATGGCATTATCGGCGCCAACACCCGCAAGGCCATACGCAACGCCCAGCAAGGGCTGGGGTGGCCGGCGGATGGTTACCCGACCCATAAGCTGCTTGAGAGCCTGCGTAGCCAGTGAGATAGCTGGGGGTTGCGGTACGTTGGTGTAACGCGATCCCTGTAGGAGCGGCCTTGTGTCGCGAAAGGGCTGCAAAGCAGCCCCGGCTATCTCAAGCCTTGAACACATCCTGCTCCAACACCAAGCTCTGCTGAACACTGTCCAGCCGTACCCGAGCCCCCAGCGGCAAGCACACATTCGGGTCGCAATGCCCACTGCGCCACCCCGCCAGCACCGGCACGCCCAAGGGCCCGAAAGTTTCCTCCAGCAATGGCGTCAACGCCGCCGTGGTAATCCCGGCAAAATCCCCTACCAGCACGCCTTTCACGCCCGCCAGCTTGCCCGCCAGGCGCAACTGCGTCAGCAGCCGGTCTACCCGGTACAGCGGCTCATTGACGTCTTCGATAAACAGGATGCAGCCCTCGGTATCCAGCTCTGCCACAGTGCCAAGCGTCGCGCCCAGCATCGACAGGTTGCCACCCAGCAAACGCCCGCTGGCAACCCCCGGCATCACCGTGCTCATGGCATAGCCCGCTGGGTGGGCAATCTGCTCCCCTGCGCGCACATGCCCACCCAGCTGGGCCAGCAAAGACGACTCGGTCGGCGCCAGCTTGCCGCCGAGCAAGTCGGCATTGAGCATCCCGCCATGGAACGTGATCAGCCCGGCCTGCCGATAAAGGGCCGTATGCAGCGCCGTGATATCGCTGTAGCCAATCAGCGGCTTGGGGTTGCGCCGAATCAGCTGGAAATCCAGCTGGTCGAGC